>JANXRO010000150.1 GCA_025356765.1 Hyphomicrobiales bacterium
GGGCCGATGCCAACGCAGCAGTGATTGATGCGTGGATTTCTAAAACAGCTTATGCGCATCATTTGGCAAAAGTGGCCAATACACGTTCGAATACATCTGTCTGTCTCACACTCGATGGCTCAGAAGAAGTGCCCAAGAAAATGGTAAAAATGTTGGAAGCCGAAAAAGTGGCTTACGATATTGGTGCCTATCGTGATGCGCCCCCCGGCCTTCGCATTTGGTGCGGTGCTACCGTTGAAACAGCTGATGTTGAAGCGCTGACCCATTGGCTTGATTGGGCTTATGCCCAAGCTATCGCCGCTTAATTTCAAATTCATTTTAGAGGAGCGCCATCATGGCCCCACGTGTTTTAGTATCTGACAAACTGTCTGAAACTGCTGTTCAAATTTTCCGCGATCGTGGCATCGATGTGGATTATCTGCCTGATCTGGGCAAGGATAAAGACGCACTTTTGGCCAAGATCGCTGATTATGATGGCTTGGCCATTCGTTCAGCAACAAAGGTTACACCAAAGATTTTGGAAGCGGCAACGCGCCTAAAAGTTATTGGTCGCGCTGGTATTGGTGTTGATAACGTTGATATTCCGGCTGCTTCTGCGCGCGGTATTGTTGTGATGAACACACCGTTTGGAAACGCCATCACGACGGCTGAACATGCCCTTTCGATGATGATGGCGCTGGCCCGGCAAATTCCTGAAGCCAACGCATCCACCCGCGCGGGCAAGTGGGAAAAAAACCGATTCATGGGCGTTGAACTTTTTAACAAAACTCTGGGCGTTATCGGTTGCGGCAATATCGGTTCGATCGTTGCTGATCGTGCGCTGGGTTTGAAGATGAAGGTGATTGCCTATGATCCATTTCTATCGCCTGAACGCGCTTTGGCGCTGGGCGTTGAAAAAGTGGAATTGATGGACATTATGGATCGTTCAGACTTCATCACCCTTCACACCCCACTGACGGATAAAACTCGCAATATCATTGGTGCAGCGGCCCTTGCGCGTTGCAAAAAAGGTGTGCGCATTATCAATTGCGCGCGCGGTGGTTTGGTCAATGAAGATGCGCTTTATGATGCGCTGATTTCTAAAAAGGTGGCGGGTGCTGCGTTGGATGTGTTTGAGGTTGAACCTGCAAACACGCACAAGCTTTTTGATTTGGAAAACGTGGTGTGCACGCCGCATTTGGGCGCCTCCACTGGCGAAGCACAGGAAAATGTGGCTTTGCAAGTGGCTGAACAAATGGCTGATTATTTGATCAGCGGTGCTGTCACTAACGCGCTGAACATGCCATCCATTTCGGCTGATGAAGCACCACGCCTAAAGCCTTATATTGCGCTTGCTGAAAAGCTTGGAAGTTTTGCCGGCCAGCTGACAGATTCAACAATCGAAGGCATCATCATCGAATATGCAGGTGATGTGGGCGAGATGAACACCAAGGCGTTGAGTTCGGCAGCACTTGCCGGAATTTTGCAAACCCAGATGGGCACCATCAACATGGTTTCAGCACCAATCGTTGCCAAAGAACGCGGCATTAAAGTTGATGAGGTGAAACAAACCAAACGCGGCGCTTATGAAACCTATATTCGCATCACCGTGAAAACTGATAAATATGAACGCGCAGTGGCCGGAACAGTGTTCACCGATGGAAGGCCGCGCATCATCCAGATTAAAGGCATTGAGCTTGAATGTAATTTCGGCAAGCACATGCTTTATATCACCAACAACGACAAGCCCGGCTTTGTTGGCCGTGTTGGCACGCTGTTGGGCAATGCTGGCATTAACATGGGCACATTCCATTTGGGTCGCATCGCTGAAGGCGGCGCTGCCATCAGCATTATTGAAACGGATGGAAAAGTTCCCCAAGAGGTGATGGACCAAGTGCAAACTGTGCCGAATGTGATCCAAGTGAAAGCGCTGCAATTCTAAATCTCGGCTTCGTTCACCTCAGTTGATCAAAGCCCTTGACCCAAGCGTGGTCAGGGGCTTTTCTGCACCGCAACATGACATCACACGCCACCAATTTTATCGCGCAATTCGGCAAGGCTGGCTTGGCGCATGACGCCGGGTCTGCCTCAGGCCTTGGGCAACGTGGTGCCGCATTGTGCTCGCTGGCAAAGTTGCATCTGCCTGTGCCGCCCGGATTTGTTTTGAACGCGGCTGCATGTCGCGCCATTGCCAGCAACGATGCGGTTTTAGTTGCGGAAATCAGAGATCAAATTTCAACTGGCCTTGCGGGCATTTCATCTGAAACGGGCTGCTTTTTAGGCGACCAGAAAAACCTTTTGTTGCTTTCTGTCAGGCCCTCAGCGCCCGCTGCTTTGCCTGGCACACTCGAAGCTGTTTTGAACTTGGGCATCAATGATGAAACCGTTGAAGGTTTAGGAAAAACGGCTGGCGATCATGCCTTTGCCCATGAATGTTATCGCAGGCTTATTCAAAATTATGCCCATGTGGTTATGGGCGATGACCCCGCAGCCTTTGAAGATTTGTTGAGCCTTTATATTGAAGAAAGCGGTTATGTTTCAGCGCGAGAGTTAAAAGCCGCTGATGCAGCAGAACTGACACAACGTTTCAAAGCGCAGATTGAATCGAGCAATGACCGGATTTTTCCACAAAATGTGCATGATCAATTGTGGACAACAATTGTGGCGCTGGTGCGCGGGTGGAACGGGCCGCGCGCAAAAACCCAACGCAAAATTCATGGTGTGACTGAAGATGCTGGTT
>JANXRO010000161.1 GCA_025356765.1 Hyphomicrobiales bacterium
ACCATCATCTTTGCCCTTTTGCCCAAGCGCCCATTTGCGCGCCAGCTGGTTGCCATAATCGCGAATGTCATAGCCCTCAAGCGAAGCCACTGTGGCAATGGCAATCTGGTGGCCAGATTGGGATTCATAATCTGCCAGCCGATTTTCAAGGATGGTTTTTTGTGTTCTGTCCAGAACGGCAGCACCATCGACCACACGCCCCGTGAGAGCCGGCAAATTGGGCGCAGAAAACGCAATGCTTGCGGCCAGAAATGCCGCAAGCACGATTATGATGGCCCGAAGGCGCGACATGAAAGTGATCAAGCCTTAGGCTTGTTGAAATCAACCTTCGGCGGTGTTGCTGAACCGGGCGTTGCATCGAAATTTGCGGCTGGTTTTGCCGTTGGGTAGAGCAACGCTGCCCACCAGCGGCCAGGAATTGTAACCAGTTCAGTATTATAGATCTGCACAGCTTCAATATAATCTTTGCGGGCAACAGCGATGCGGTTTTCAGTACCTTCCAACTGCGATTGCAAAGCCAAGAAGTTTTGGTTGGATTTCAAATCTGGATAGGCTTCCGTAATTGAAAGCAACTTACCCAAAGCCTGAGAAAGCTGACCTTGTGCGGCCTGATATTTTTGAAACTCTTCCGGGTTGTTGATGATATCGGGTGAAAGCTGAATAGATGTTGCCTTGGCACGCGCTTCAACAACAGCGGTCAACACATCTTTTTCTTGTGCTGCATAACCTTTCACGGTTTCAACAAGGTTGGGCACCAAATCTGCGCGGCGTTGATATTGATTTTGCACCTCGGCCCATTTGCCGTTCATGGCCTGTTGATATGTTGGCACATTATTGATGCCACAGCCTGCCAAGGTGATCGCAACAAAACCAAGAACTAGAAATTTAATTAAACGCATGTTGCGCCCCCATAGAATTACAAACGCAATATGGCTGTGACCTATGTCAAAATCAAGTCTTGCTGTTTCATCGCAGAAGCAATCAAAACAGGCACATAGCAAGAGGCCATGATCAAAGGCAAAAGCCAAATGCCAAAGTGGTCAATGGCATAACCGGTCAGTGGCGGGCCAACCAAACCACCCACGCCCCAAAGAATTGAAACCAGCGCAGACGCCGTTACCAATTCGGCACCCTTGAACGTATCACCCAACATGGCAAAACCGTTGAGATAGGAGCCAAAAGCACCCGCACGCAACAGAACAATCAAGGGCCAGATCAACCAGCTTGCGATGACATAGGGCTGTAAAAGGCAACACACGATTGCCACGCCTGCGCACACAAAAATTGTGCCACGCCTTGACCACCGATCGGCCAATTGGCCAATGGGATAAAAGAACAGCAAACATGCCGCAATTCCAAAACCCAAAACCGATGTGGCTGTTGCGAGCGACAACCCTTCGGCAATGGCATAAAGTGTAAAAAAGCTGAGCATAATTGCTTCGAATAATGTGGTGAACCCCACGCATATAAAAACCAGTGGCGCTTTGGCCAGCGTTGGCAAAAAGCGCGCACCAGTTTGGTGTTGCACTGACTCTTCAACCGCCAAAAAGCTCATCACCAAAAACCCAAAGGCCATTGTGCCCATGCCCACAAACCAAGGCCATGGCCCGGCAAAACCCGTGAATGGAATGAGAAATGGCCCCACACCAAATGTCACCGTTAACATGCTCATATAAAGGCCCATCACGCGGGCACGAGATTGATCATTGGCCGCAGATTGGATCCACATTTCACTGGTGGTAAATAAAATTGAAATGCAAAGCCCCGTCAAAAATCGCGCTGCAAACCAACCCCAGCGCGGCAGTAAAAATGCAAACCCCGCCATCGCCACAATCAACATGGCAACCGCAATTAAAACCATTTTGCGGCCCTGAAAGCGCCGCGCCAAATAGGGCAGCGAAAAACCAGAGATCAAAACACCAAGCTGACCAATTGTTGTGTTAAGGCCGATCAGCAGTTTTGAATCATGTTCGGCATCCATCACCAATGGTACCAGTTGCACCGTCATGCCAAGAGCAATATTGCAGCAGGAAAGTGCGGTTATGGCACCAATGATGGTTTTGGTTTTCGGCGACATGGTGAAATTGCCTTAGGCGCCCGGCGTGGTTTCAACATGAAGTTCAATGTCAATTGTGCCCGCCTTTTCAAACACCAGACTTATGGCAACCATCTCGCCTTGCACCAGAGACTTTTTCAGGCCGATCATTTGCAAATGCGGGCCTTTGGGGCGCATCGGAAATGGCCGGCCAACAGCCAATTCCAACTTATCGAACTTTTGTTTCTCAACGCGAAATTCAATCCGATCACAAACCGCAGATGTGGCTTTGATCAGATAATCAATTTCGGTGCCGCCGTTAGCGATAGGCATCATCGCTTCTGTTTCGTTGTCAATGGAAGGTTTGGCCCAAGCGTGGCCAATCGCCAACGAACCCAACTTATAAGAATGGGCCTGCGCCGCGGCAGGCAGGAAAGCAAAAGGAAGGGCAAAAATGTGTCGACGATTCATCATAGCAGGGCAATACTCCTCTGGCGTGAAATATACACCATGTTAAGCTAACCCATGGCTAAAATAAATTTCACCTCGAACCTGCGCCGCCATGTTGATTCGCCCGCCGTTGAAGTGAGCGCAACGATGCTTCATCAAGCATTGCAACAAGCCTTTGCAAAAAATGAACGCCTCAAAACATATGTGCTGGATGATCAAGGCCATTTGCGAAAACACATGCGCATTTTAATTGATGGCAAAGTCATTACAGATCTCAAAGCATTTACAGACGCGGTAGAGCCCGATTCTGAAATCTGGGTTATGCAAGCGCTTTCAGGAGGATAAAATGCAAAAGAACATTTTCGTGTCAACGCGCAAAGGCCTTTTCGAATTGGCCAAAACGCGCAGTTCTTGGTCGATTAAAGCCACGCATTTCTTGGGCGATAATGTCACCTTGGCGCTGCATGATGCCAGAGATGGCACAGATTACGCGGCTTTGAACCACGGTCATTTCGGCATTAAACTTCATAGGCGCGACAAAGGCAAAAAAACCTGGGCGGAAATTCAATCCCCCAAATATCCGCCAAAGCCAGAAGGCCTCGACGATAAAGATGGTTGGGGAAAACCCGTGAACTGGTCAACACAATTGATTTGGGCACTTGAAGCTGGCGGGCCAAAACAAAATGGCACACTGTGGTGTGGCACAATGCCTGGCGGCCTATTCAAATCAACAGATCGTGGCGAAACGTGGGAACTGATGGAAAGCCTGTGGCGTCACCCAGATCGCAACAAGTGGCTGGGCGGCGGCGCTGATATTCCAGGCATTCATTCAATTTGTGTGGACCCACGCAACCCTGATGTGGTTCGCGTTGCGGTTTAATGCGGCGGAGTTTGGCGCACGGAAGATGGCGGAAAAACTTGGGCCCAATCTGCCCACGGTATGAAGTTTGACAATGGCCCAAAATCAGAAGCTGAAAGCCCCGATGGCCAAGACCCGCATATGATGGTGCAATGTTTGGCCGATCCTTCCAAATTCTGGGTGCAACATCATGCAGGTATTTTCAAATCTGATGACGATGCAAAAACGTGGCAAAGTGTGGAAGCCAAGCCTTCAAGCTTTGGCTTTGGTGTTGTCGTTCACCCTCAAGATCCTAACACCGCATGGTTCGTGCCCGGCATTAAAGATGAAAAGCGCATTCCGGTTGATGGCGCATTGGTGGTGACACGCACCAGAAACGGCGGCAAAACTTTTAAAAGCCTGAAAAAAGGCCTTCCCCAAGAACAAGCCTATGACGTGGTATTTCGCCATGCCTTGGCCATTGATGACACCGGCGAAAAATTGGCAATGGGTTCCACCACTGGCAATGTCTGGGTGAGCGAAGATCAAGGCGACACATGGGCATTAATCAGTTCAACACTACCACAAGTCTACGCCGTGAGATGGTATTAGAAAAAAACTGTTATTTGCCGATATCTGCCAAATCGTACGGCGTTGTCTGATACATTTCGTTGATCCAATTGCCAAAAAGCAAATGGGCATGGGCGCGCCAACGATTTTCTGGAACTTTTGATGGGTCATTTGCCGGAAAATAATGTGCTGGCTTATTCATGGCTTTGCCGGCTTCAACGTCACGCCGATATTCATCACCCAGTGAATGGGTGTCATATTCGATATGGTTGAACATATAAATTTGGCGGTGAACAGCATCGTTGATCAGGCACAAGCCCACGTCATCGGACTCCATCAAAATTTCCAATCCGTTGTTCTTAGGCAAATCTGATTTTCTATTTTCTGTCCAGCGTGAAACGGGCATGGCAAAATCATCCGAAAAGCCACGCAAATAAACCGAAGTCGGATTTAAATTGCGATGCGGGTAAATGCCAAAAGCTTTATCGGCCAAGGCATATTTGGGTACTTTGTGAAAATGATAAATCGCCGCTTGTGCTGCCCAACAAATATTGAATGTTGAATGCACGTTGCTTTGCGTCCAGCGATAAATATCTGAAAGCTCCTGCCAATAGGTAACCTCTTCAAAAGGCAAAAGTTCAACCGGCGCACCCGTGATGATGAAACCATCAAACCGCTCGTGCTTCACATCTTCAAAATTTTTATAAAATGCCAGCATGTGGTCTTGTGACGTATTTTTTGGCGTGTGGCTGGCTGTTGTTACCAACGTCAATTCCACCTGCAAGGGTGTTGCACCAATAAGCCTGGCAAACTGTGTTTCAGTTTTGATTTTATTGGGCATCAAATTTAGAAGGCCAATGCGCAAGGGCCTGATCTCTTGTCGATTGGCCGTAGCTTCGGGCATAACCATCACGCCTTCTTTTTCAAGAATTGCGCGGGCCGGAAGTGTGTTGGGAATGCGAATGGGCATCAGCTTAGAGTACCATCGATGGCAGCGGCGATCACCCGTTCAAAATCTGCTTGGTTGTGAATGGTCGGAATAACCGACATGGGAAGTGTATAGCCAAACTGATCAGCAATATTGCGGTAAAGCGGAATGCGATGGTGTAACAATTGCTCAAATCCCCAAACTGCAAAATCATCCGGCGCCACATCATCGTCGTTCTGAAGGTTTTTCAAAGCCTTATATTCCACCCACTTGGCATCAAGAAATGCGGGTTGATAATACATGGGCTTAGGGTTTTTGCGAAACCGCTCCACCAACATTTTGGCATGTTCGGGTGTTCCCTCAATGTAAATCAAAACCGATTTTTCGCTGAGTGTTTTTAAAACCGGGTCTGCCGCATTGTTCACATCAACCACTTCACAAAGTGACCCGCCTGAATCGCAAATAAAATTGTCATAGCCATAGATTTCTTTTGCGCGTTCAATAAACGTGGGCACATCTAGCAACGCATGAATTTCTGCATCTCGATGTTGGCTTTGCCTGCGCTTATATTCAACAAATGATATGCCGCCATGGGCACCGTTGCCGGGCTTTCCCAAATAGGTGGAAAGCGGCGAAAGATTATCAAACGTAATGTTAGAGCGAATATAAATAGAATCGCTGCGCAGCAATTCGCTTAAGAACGGATTGCGCATCGCCTCGCTTTTAAAATTGTCGACGATATGTTCGTCCATATAGCGCGTGCCAATCCGATAATCGACGGAGTATTGAAACCAGTTCTGCCTTTGCAGAAGCACTGCCAACGTGGTTTTGCCCACGCCAGACATGCCCAAAACCGTGACAGATTTGGAAGGAAGATTCAAAAACTCTTGGGCAGATTTAAATTTCATGGAAGTGCTTTAGCCAGTTCAACCACGCCAAACAAGCATCAGAAATCTTTCGTCAGGCGAAAGTCAACGGAATGACTGTCATAGTCATAAAGATCAATGTTCGAAACATTGCGCACATAGGTATAATTCACAGATGGCGCAAAGCCGAACCAGTTCCAATCACGCTTGGTCAAGGTAGCAGAACCAGTATAGCGCTGGTCTGTGCGTGTCAGGTTATAGACGGGTGTAACATCGCCAAATTGCGCCAAGCGCAC
>JANXRO010000164.1 GCA_025356765.1 Hyphomicrobiales bacterium
GCAAAAGCCTCTTCGTCAAAAACACCATCTTGTTTGCGCGCCAAAACATATTCAGCATAAAGCGCGTCTGCCAGATCAAACGAAACATCGACGCGAGCATCTTGCAGCAGTGACACAAGATCATAAGCGCCATGGCCCAACAACGCATCTTGCGTGTCAATCAAGCCCACACGCTTTAGGCTTTTACGGTGGGCCAGCCAGATTAAATTGGGGGAATGAAAATCGCGCAAAACCCATTGGGGTTGGGCCTGAATTGTGAGCGGCAAAATTTTGCGCCATTCAGCGTCAAAGCTTTGCTGCCATTCAGCAGGCGTTGGTTTGGCGTGAATATGCGTGTGAAACCATGAGGGCAGCAGATCAACTTCGATCAATTGTGCCGCCTCATCGTAATGCGACATTTTATAAATTGAGCCATCACGATTTTTTAAACTTGTGGGCCATGTTTGATTGCCCATATGGGCCAAAAGCAAGGTTGCGGCGCGCATCGGCTCTTGCACGTCTTGGCCCGCATTGATCATGGTGCCATAAACGTTTGGCCCCAAATCTTCGATCAACGCCAGACCGTGTTTTAAATCACAATCATAAATTTGAGGCGCACTATAGCCCATGGCGCAGAGATGATCGTTGATTGCCACAACAGCGTGAAGGCCTTCAGCCAAATGGGCAATGGCGCTATAGGGCTTTCCATCTTTTACCGGAGGGCCATCAGCCCGCTGGGGCATATCCATGAGAATTGAGTTTTTTTTACTGGTGACAATTTTTTCATAGCGCCGCGATGAAGCATCACCATCAAAAAATTGCCGTGTATATGAATAGGCGCTTTGCCTTTGCAGAAACGTTTCAATTTCAATATTGCGGGCAAGCGCTGCCTTCCACGCGTTCTGAGCATGAATGTTGATGGTGCGGGTTTGATCTTGGCCCGCAAAATTAATGGTCAGCGTGTTTTCCGAAAGCATGGTTGAATAGGCATCGGGCCATTCAATCAACATTATGTGTGTGGCCGCAATATCGCTCAACCCCAGTTCTAAGGCTTCCCCGGCGTTGGTTAAGCGATAAAGGTCAACATGGGCCACGGGCAGCCTTGTGTTGTCATAGGTTTGCACCAACGAAAACGTGGGGCTGGGCACATCAAAATCTTGATCAGCGGTGCCCAAGGCGTGAATGAAGGCGCGCGCGAATGTGGATTTTCCCGAACCCAAATCGCCTTTCAGCAAAACCACAAAACCCGGCCTTGCCCACAGTGAAAGCACGCGGGCCAAGGCCTCGGTTTCTTGGGGTGAATGGGAATTGATCAGCATATCCGGCCTATGCCGCGCTTGAGTTTTCAAGCCGTGCAGCCTTGTTGGGGCCAGCAACAGGCAAGGTGCAAATGACGGTGGTGCCTTGGTGCATTTTAGAGACAAGCGAAACTTTGCCGCCGTGAAGTTCTGTAAAGCTTTTGACCAATGCCAAGCCAAGGCCTGGGCCACGGTGGCTTCCGGGCAAGGGTTTGGCTTGGAAACGTTCAAACACTTTTTGTTGAAACTCTGGTTCAATACCGCGGCCTGAATCGGCCACCCAGATTTGAATCATGCTGCCTTGTTTTCTGGCGCCCATTTTAATTTGACTGTCGGGTGGCGAAAAACCTGCCGCATTGGAAAGAAGATGAAGGATGATCTGTTCAATGCGATCAGGATCAGCGCGCATCACATCAACATTGGCTGGCACTTCAATGCTGATTTCAAGATGGCGCTTTTCCAGCACAGGCAAGAAACGCTCAGCAGCTTTTTCCAGAAGTTGCGACACATTGATATCGGCCAATTTCAATTCCATTTGGCCTGCATCAATGGCCGACAGATCGATGATGGCATTGATGATGGATTTTAAATCTTCAGAAGAATGACGAATGTCTTGCACATATTCGCGTTGTTTGGGTGAAAGCGCGCCAGCCACACCATATTCCAAAGTTTCTGCAAAACCGATGATGCTGGTAAGCGGTGTTCGCACTTCATAGGACACGTTGGACAGAATGCTGTTCTTTAAACGGTCTGCTGCTTCCAAAGCTTCGGCCCTGTCGCGCAAGGCTTGTTCGGCTTTAACCGCGTCTGACACATCGGTGAAGGTTAAAAGCGCATTGCCATCGGGCAGCGGCACGGCGCGATAACGCAACACGCGGGCATCTTGGGTGACGCGGCCTTCGTGGGCTTTGCGATTGGCCTCAAGCCCGGTGACACCGAATTTAATATCTTGCCAAGCGCTGCGTGAGTCTGCGCTGAGGCTTGGCAATTGGGCCAGTTCATTCACATGGGGCTTTTTTTCAAGGAAAGCTGGTTCAATGGACCAAAATCGCATGAAGGCCGGATTGTATAATTTCAAACGGCCATCCGGGCCGGTGAGAGCCACGGCCTCTGCCAAGTTGTCCAAGGTTTCACGCTGAACTTCGAACAGCTCATTATAGCGGCTTTCAAGCTGGAATTCCTTGGTGAGGTTTTCATAAAAATGCGTGATGCCGCCCAGCGGGTGTTGATCGGTGACAACGCGCAAAGAGCGGCCATCGGGCAGATACCAATATTCTTCTTGGGGCTCTAAGGTTGTATATGATTTTAATTGTTTGTTGCGCCACTCACGATAGTTGGCCTGTTCAGGCAACAAGCGGCCAGCGCGCAAACGATCGAGAATTTCGCCATCTGATGGTTGTGATTTTAGAAAGGCCTCGTCTAGTTCCCACAGCTGAGAATAGGCTTGGTTGTGAAAGGTCAAACGCTGATCTGGCCCAAAGATGGCAATCGCCGTTGACAGTTTATCCAACATGGAAGCATGGGCTGCTTCATGGCGGCTTAAATCTTTTTCGGTTTCTTCAAGCGGTGTTACATCGATGGCAAAACCGACATGGCTGTTTTCAAGCCCGGTGTCGTAAATGTTGAAGCTGCGCATTTGGCCAGCCAGAACGGCCTTGGCGCGTCCCACTAAGCCTTCCTTGGGGTTGGCGCGCGATGTATCAAGCGCTTCAGGTTTTGTCAGCCACAGATTGCGGCGCAAAACAGTTTCGCCGTCCGGGGCTTCGGTGGCTTGAACATAAGATTGGTTGACCCAACTCAATTGGCCATCCTTGCTGGTGAGCCAAATAGGAAAGGGTGCCCCATCTAAAATTGCGCTGAGGCGTTCAACCTGTTTGGCAAGCTTATGGGCATCGTATTGGGTTTCGTTTACTTCAAGTCTGTCACCCGAGAGCGGCCTGAAGCGCAAATTGATGGATGTGCCTGCGGCCCTGCCATCTACCTCTAACAAATCACCCAGCTTGGTTTTAACGCCAAAATTGAAGGGCGTTCCATCTTGATGAAGTTGGGCAAGTTGGCTTTGAAGCATTTTGGCGGCATCAAGTTCAAGCCAGGTTTCAAACTGCACAACTGCATCTAAAGTTTCAGGCACCCGCACAGTGCCATGCAACGTGCCCAGCATACGTTCAGGTTTTTGGGCGTTGCCATTCCATGTGAGAAGAATTTGAGACTCGGCTTGCAGCGCTGCTTCGGCTTCATTCAGTTGATATTCAACATCGCCCAAGCGGCGCTGGGTGATTTGAAGATTGCGTCTTTGGCCGCGCAACCGCAAAAATAAATAGGCCGACAGTGAAATGCCAAACACACCTGAAAGCGTTGTGGCGGTGAGCGTTGCCACATTCTGATCAAAGCCAGCACCAAAGCAAAAACTGGATTGCACAGGCATCAAAAGCACAGCCAGACCCGCAACGCTTTTCAGCATTGTGATTTTACGGGTGCCTGTTTTGCCCAATTGCCCACTCCATCAGCCGCCCCTTTGCGAATCAGTCGGCGCAGGGATTGCTAATTCTATAGACGGAAGGTCTTGCTTCGTGAATCCGCTTTCTTTTTTTAACGCAAAAGTTGTGAATTTTTGCGGGCTGCTTTTTCCAGCTTGGCTTTACCATTTTGAACACGATAGGTTTTCGAGGCAATTTTAGTCCACGCCGGCCTGTGGGTGATGGCCAATATCGTCAAATTGCCCGACAAGGCTTTGATATTTTCACAAATTTCAGCTTCTGTCTGTTCATCCAAGGCGCTTGTCACTTCATCCAGTAACAGGAGCTGTGGCTTATGCACCAAGGCCCTTGCTAATGACAGGCGCTGGCGCTGGCCACCGGAAAGTTTGCCACCCATAGTGCCAATTTCTGAATGAAGCCCTTGCGGCAAGGCATTCACAAACTCTTGGGCGCCCGACAAGCGCAAAGCTTCTGCTACATCGCCTTCAGAAATTGTTTTGTCGCCCATCACAATATTTTCAAACACTGTGCCGCGCAGGAGCGTTAGTTCCTGTGGCACATAGCCAATATTTTCGCGCCATTTTTTCATGTCGAGCGTGTTGAAGTCTTTGCCATCCACGGTGATCTTGCCTGATGTGGGTTGATTAAGGCCAATGACCAAATCCACCAATGTGGTTTTGCCAGAGCCTGATGGGCCCACCAGAACAGTGATGGCCTTGGCCGGAATTTCAACATTCACCGCTGATAGGATGGTTTTTTTTGCATAGGAAAAATCGACACCTTGAAAGCTGATGGCTTGGTTTAATGTGGGGTCAAGCTTGCCGTGTTCAGCTTCCGCATGTGCTTCACTTTGCTTGATGGTTTCAAGCACGCCAAAATAGCCTGCTGATGAAAAAGCAGCATTTTGTAGCGACAACTGCACCCGCTTCATGAGATCAATCAATTGATAAAAAATAACACCGAATACCAGAAACTGCGATAGCGGCGTTTTGAGAACAGCAACGCCTACATAAATTCCGGCGATCACCATCACCATGGCCAAAATATCTTGGCCATAATACATGGCGTGGGTGCTGATAATTTTTTGAATTTGCGCGCTGCGCAGGCTCTTAATGTTGGCAGTGAAGCCTTGCAGAAATTGTTCTTGGCGGCCCATCGATTTGAGGGGCTTCATGTTGTTGACCACATCTTCAAGGCCGGTTGTAAGTTCATTGGATGCTTGCCATTGCGTGCGGCTGCTGGTGTCTGCAAGGCGCAATATGGCGCGCAAAGGCAAAACCAAAATGGCTGCTGCTGCGATTGAAAAAAGCGCCAGCTTGAAAGATACCAGAAAAGCCGCAACAAACATGCCAAGCGTTGGTATTAAAGTGACAACGTGTCCTGCCGCTGCATAATAAGCCTCACCCGCCAATGTTGATTGGGCTGAAATTTGTGAAGCCACTTCGCCTGGCTTATGATCAACAAAATAAGACCACTTGGCCTGCATCATGGCATGTAAAAGTTTCGTGCGAATTCTGGTTGTAACATCAGCCACCGAAATTCCGACATAGCTGAGCGAGGCCATGGAGATCACCGATTTTAAGATTAATCCGGTTCCTACAAAGGCCAGCAGATTTAGAAAACTGGATTCAACCCCCAGCTTTGTAAACAGCCCTAGAACATATTCCGCGATGGGTGATTGTTTCTGCCCACCATCCGTTGTGAGTTGGGTGATCAGTGGCACCAAGCCACCCATGCTGAGCAAATCTGCCACGCTTGCCAACAGCATCAGTGCCGCCACAATAATGGGGCGGCCACCCGGCGCTGACCAATAGATTGAAAAAACTTTTTTCAACACTCGCTTGCTGCTCTCATTTTCACGTTCGCCTAAG
>JANXRO010000250.1 GCA_025356765.1 Hyphomicrobiales bacterium
ACAATCTGTTCAATTTTCTTTAAAACCCGAAAGCCCATGGGCAACCAGGAATAGCTGCCCGCCGCCTCTTGGCGCACCATGCCAGCACGAAGCATCAACCGATGCGAAGCAATTTCCGCTTCTTTAGGGTCATCACGGAGAATTGGCATAAAATATTGCGAAAGACGCATCGAGAATCCTTTGTGGTTTGTGTCGCTCTTTTAAGGCTTTAACGTGGCTTGGCAAGAACTTGGCAAGAACACGAAATATTTCGCTTGGCATCGGGGTACAATTGTGACTAGATTGTGTCATCAGACCGCAGGGCCGAATTGCCCCAGGTCTAGGGAGGAATTGAGCAGGCATTCATTGCCGCCGATCTGGTGACCTTAAGAAGCGCCAGTACAATTGAGAAACCCAATTAAGTGGCGGATCCTTCGGGATCCGCCTTTTTCTTTAGGCCAATTCTTTGCGGCCCAAAGTTGCTGAAAATCAATCCGGCAATGATCAATGCGCCGCCGGTGATTTCATAAGAATCAAATCTTTCACCAAAAGCCAAAACCCCACCTGCGACGCCAAACAAAGGCACAAGCAAAGAAAATGGTGCCACGGTTGAGGCTGGATAAAGCCTGATCAAATAATTCCATGCGCCATATCCAAAAACAGTTGAAAGAAACGCGATGTAAATCAGCGAGATGACGACTTGAGGTGTCGGCAACATTATTGCGTGAATGATTTGCGCGTGGTCTTCGAATATCCAAGACAAAAGCAACATCGGAATGGGAACCCACAAGCAAGACCAAATAACGAATGATAAGGTGTTTTGGGGCTTGGCTTTTTTGGTGATGATATTAGCCCCAGCCCATCCCGATGCGGCAATGATCGACAAGAGAAGCGGCAATGCATCTGATCCGGCCCAGCGTGGAATTGCAATCACGCCCATGCCGACAAATGCGATGGCAGCGCCCCACAGCTGGCGGGTTTGCGGAAGTTCAGCAAGAACAAACCATGCAAAAAGCATAGTGAAAGGGGCTTGCAGTTGCACAACGACAGATGTCAGCCCGGCTGGCAAACCAAGGCGCACGGCAAGAAACAGAAAACCAAATTGCCCAACACCCAACACCAATCCGAAGGCTGCGACCCAACGCCAAGATTCTGTGGGGCGTGGCACAAATAGAATTGCTGGAAATGCTGCCAAGGCGAAGCGCGCGGCGGTGAAGAAAAATGGCGGCACTGCTGCAACACCCAATTTGATAGCAATGAAATTAAAACCCCAAACTGCTGCGATGAGTACAGCAAGTGCTATGTGCGCTGGCTTCATGTGCGCTTCTTTGCTGTCACTTCAATTTCAATTTTCATGCGCGGGTCTGCCAGCCCAGCCACAAACATCGTGGCGGCAGGACGAACATCGCCCAAATATTTTTGCAACACAGGCCAGCATTTTTCGAAATCTGCTGCGTTTGGTAAAAGATAATGCACGCGGACACTATCAGCCAGTTCAAACCCGCCCTGTTTCATGGCAGCTTCAATGTTGCGAAATGTTTGATCAGCTTGTTCTGCCACGTCATCTGAAATTTTCATGGTGGCGTAATCAAATCCGGTGGTTCCAGAAACGAACATCCAATCCCCATCAACCACAGCGCGAGAATAGCCGATTGCTGCTTCAAATGTGGAACCTGATGAAATTAACTTTCTCATTTTGCTTTGCCCAAAATTAAATTTTCAGCGCCCATAATGGCCACTTGATGATGAGGTGTTGCAAGCTTGATCTTGCCTTTTTGCAGCGCATCCCAAACCAGAAAATGAACATCTGATGTAAAATTATTAGGCCCATCATCAATGCCGTTGACCCAGAACTTCACAGAAAAATGCGCGCCAAAATCTCCAAATTTTTTCAGTTCACAAGACACAGGCTCTGGTTCACTCAACACAGATTTATGGCTGCTAACGGCCTTTTCAATCAAAGGCGGAATTTTGTGAAGGTCGGTTTCATAAGAAACCACAAAGGGCACCTCATAGCGTTGGCGCGGGTCTGCATGTGTCCAATTGATAAAGCGTGTGGTGATAAAACGCTCATTCGGCACCATGATGTCTTTGCCGTCCCATGTCGACAAAATCGACGAGCGCATATTGATTTTTTGCAGCGTGCCCACGCGGCCGTCCTCAAGCTCAATATAGTCGCCAACTTTGAAAGATCGTTCGAGCAAAATAATAATGCCGGAAATGAAATTAGATGCAATCTGTTGCAGGCCAAAGCCAAGCCCCACACCCAAAGCACCGCCCAAAACCGCAAGGGTTGAAAGATCAAGCCCCAATACATTGAACAACAACAACCCGACAATACAGAACACCAAAATCTCGAGCGCTTTGGCCGCCAATTCACGCGTTTGAATATCAACGGTTTGCTGGTCACGAATAACTTTTTGCCCGGCATTGGAAGACAAACGGCCAATGAAAAAGAACACCGAACCAAAACCACAGGCCTTGATGATGGATAATGCCGATATGCGAATGTTGCCCGCTTGAAGGGCCGTGTTGTCCAGCCAATCAATCAATTGCGGCATATAACCGAACATATAAATCGCGGCCAAAGGCAAGCCAATCCAGCGCGCGGCGGCATTGGCTATGGGGTTGGCAATGAAGCGTTTGATCACCGATGCAAGAAGCGAAATGGTGGCCGCCGTGCTGGCCAAACGCACCAGCCAGGAAGAGCCAACAGAAGAATCGCAAATGCCCGCAGCAATCGCCATGGCCAGAACAATCAACGCAGGCTTCACCAAATCTCGCAATGAGAACAGCAATTTTTGATAGCGCAACAACCGGCCTTCGGTGGGCTCGG
>JANXRO010000129.1 GCA_025356765.1 Hyphomicrobiales bacterium
AATCGAACATGAAAGCGCAGAAGCCACACATCTTTCACATGTGATTTATGATTTGAACGAAAAATCGCACCTGAAAGATATTACCATAACAAGTGGTGCCACGCTCAACCGCCAGAACGGCGTTTGCAATTTCAACGGCCAATTTGCGCAAGCCCATATTTTTGGCGCTTATTTGTTGTAGGCGAAACAACACGCCGACACAGCCTTGAAAATCAACCACCTTGTGCCCCATTGCACCAGCCGCGAGATTTTTAAATGCGTGATGGATGATGACGCGCGGGGCATTTTTCAAGGCAAGGTGTATGTGGCCAAACACGCCCAGAAAACCGATGGTAAGCAATCTTCGCATGCGCTGTTATTATCTGAGCGCGCTGAATTTGATGCAAAGCCCGAGCTGGAAATTTATGCAGATGACGTGGTTTGTGGCCATGGCGCAACGGCGGGTGACATCAACCACGACCACCTGTTCTATTTAAAATCCCGCGGCATTCCGGAAGCCGAAGCAAAGTCTCTTCTCATCGCAGCTTTCGTGGACGAAGTTTTTGATGCCATTGAAAATGAGGCCGTTCGCAATGTGATGGTGAACATTGCCGATGCGTGGTTGCACCGTGCTTGACATTCAAAAAATTAGGGCTGATTTCCCGATCCTCGCCCGCGAGGTTTATGGCAAGCCGCTGGTCTATCTCGACAATGCCTCCTCAGCGCAAAAGCCCAATGTGGTGATTGATGCGATGATGAAATCGATGACGCAAGAATATGCTAATGTGCATCGCGGCCTTCACTTCTTGTCGAATGCAGCAACACAAAGTTTTGAAGATGCGCGTGAATCTGTGCGCCGCTTCATCAACGCGCCTTCGAAAGACCAAATCATTTTCACCCGCAACGCCACCGACGCCATTAATTTAGTGGCGCAAAGTTTTGGCGGCATGGTGATAGGCGAGGGCGATGAGATTATTCTGTCAATCCTTGAACATCATTCCAACATTGTGCCTTGGCATTTTCACAGGGAACGCTGCGGCGCTGTGCTGAAATGGGCACCCATTGATGATGAAGGTAATTTTCTGCTGGACGAGTTTGAAAAACTGATCAGCCCGCGCACCAAAATGATTGCCATCACCGCCATGTCGAATGCGCTGGGAACTGAAGTTCCAGTGGCAGAGATTATCAAAATCGCTCACGCCAAAGGCATTCCGGTTTTGGTCGATGCCAGCCAACTTGCGGTTCATTCCACGATTGATGTGCAAGCGCTGGATGCTGATTTTCTGGTGTTCACCGGCCATAAGACCTATGGGCCAACAGGCATTGGCGTGCTTTATGGCAAAGCCGAACATTTGAAAAAAATGCCACCATATCAAGGTGGTGGCGAGATGATCTTAGAAGTTACAACAGATGCGATAACCTATAATCATCCACCGCACCGCTTTGAAGCAGGAACACCAGCCATCGTCGAAGCCATCGGTTTGGGGGCGGCTTTGGATTATATGACAAGCATTGGCCTTCAAAACATCGCGGCCCACGAAAACGCCTTGCATGATTATGCCGTCAGCCGCTTGCGCGAAATCAACAGCATTAAAATTTATGGCCAAGCCCGCAAGAAAGGCCCGATTATTTCCTTCACTATGAACGGTGCCCATGCCCATGATGTGGCAACGGTGATTGATAGACAGGGGGTGGCCGTGCGCGCGGGCACCCATTGCACCCAACCGCTTTTGCAACGCTTTGGTGTAACTGCCACATGCCGCGCGTCCTTCGCCATGTACAACACCATGGCAGAGGTTGATAAATTGGCAGAAGCCCTTATCTCTGCTCAGAGGATATTCACGTGACAGACACTTTAACCCAAAACGCCCCCGATATGAGCGCCATTCCCGCCGATGAATTGGCGCGCATGACAGATGACATCGTGGCTGCGCTGAAAACGGTTTATGATCCGGAAATCCCAGTGGATATTTACGAGCTTGGCCTCATCTATAAAGTCGACATTGATGACGACCGCAACGTGGCCATTGATATGACACTAACAGCCCCTGGCTGCCCAGTGGCTGGCGACATGCCGGGTTGGGTGGAAAATGCTGTTTCAACCGTGGGCGGCGTGGCCAGTGTTAAAGCCAAGATAACGTTTGATCCGCCATGGGACCAAAGCCGCATGTCGGAAGAGGCTCGCATGGCGATGAATATGTGGTAGGATGACAAACATGGCACAGGTTCAAAGAGCAAGACCCCAAGTGATGAAAATCACCGATGCAGCAGCAGCTCGCGTGGCCGAATTGATGGCGCGCGGCGAAGGCGTTGGCCTTCGCGTTGGCGTTAAAAACGGCGGCTGTGCTGGCATGGAATACACAATGGAATGGGCCAAGGAACAGGGTAAGTTTGACGAAGTGGTTGAAGACAAGGGTGCCAAAATTTTGATCGATCCAAAAGCAATTATGTTTTTGATCGGCACAGAAATGGATTTTCAGTCTTCAGCTTTGAAATCTGGTTTTGTTTTTAATAATCCAAACCAAATCTCGGCCTGTGGCTGCGGTGAAAGTGTGCAACTGAAAGCCGCCGAAACAACGCAGTGAGTATCCTTCTCGGTCAGTGAAGGATTTTTACTTTCGCCTTGGGTGCGGCTTCTCGATTTCCGATCAATTTCATTCCAACAAGCGCGTCTTTGCGCCATGTCACTTGGGCATGTTGAATGCTGTTATCAGACGGGATCATCAAGCGAAATTCATTGGGAATAGAGGCTTGATGGCCACACACAATGGTGGCGGTTTCATTGGTTAATTCACGCAATGTGCAGTCAATAATAGACCAATTGACAGAGCCGACCACCTTGGCCGATTTGAGTACACGCATAACATCCCACCTTTTTTATTTTTATTTTTATTTTAGTCCCGGGGTGAGAGTAGCACGAAAGGTTTTGCAGCCAAGTTAAAGCCAATATTGAATTGTTTTTAAGTTTAATTTTCTGCGAACAGCCACAGTGTGGCTTTTATACTTTCAGGCCGGAGGCCTTGGTTTTTTCGCTGGTAAACTCTATGCCCAGCACACCATTGCGCCGCCACACAACGCGTGCATCGCGAATTGTATTTTCGGCAGGAAGCATAAAACGAAAAATATTTGCAACCGAAAGTGGGTCTGCGCAAAGCAACTTTGCACCAGTTTCAGACAAGTCACGAACGGTGCAATCGAGAACCGACATTTGATTCATGCTGATGATTTTAGCACTCTTCAAAACGCGTGAACGCGTTGCTGCTCGGGTGTTCGAAATTGTCTCAGCTGTCATGTCTTCCCCGTAACTTTTGCACGAGATTATCGCGCATATGTTAGGATATAATGAATGCTTGCGGAGAGCAGTTAACGCTTCATTAAAAATGAGGGCATGTTTCCTGCATGAAAACCATCATCATCAACATCGGCCATTTCAATAGGGCGCGGCTTTGGTTGATTGCGCGGGCGATGTTTTTCGGCAGGTTTCGCTTTCTCGACAGCTTCAACTGCCACAATCGGCGAAGCAGGTGCTTGTTCTAGATTGCGTTCTGGCGTTCGTTCTGGCTTTTGTGCTGGCTTTGCACCGCGGGTTCTGCGTTGCGGCTTTGAACTTTCTGCGGGCGTTTCGTTTTCGATAGCAGCAACACCCTCAATCTCAAACCATTCAATGTCTTTCTGAATGAGTGCTTCAATGGCCTTGAGATATTTGGTTTCTTCCTTTGTCACCAAAGTGAAGGCGGCGCCATCACGCCCGGCCCGACCCGTGCGACCAATCCGGTGCACATAATCTTCGCTGTGAATAGGAACGTCAAAATTAAACACATGGCTGACATCAGGAATATCAAGGCCACGCGCGGCAACGTCAGAGGCGATCAAAATTGAAACTTCATTGGCCCTGAAAGCAGTCAACATTTTCGAACGTGCAGATTGGTCCATATCGCCATGCAGCGCACCCGCATTAAAGCCATGCTGCTTTAATGATTTTTCTAAAAGCGCAACGGTGGTTTTGCGGTTGGCAAAAACAATTCCGTTTTTAATTGTGGTTTGGCTGCGCAACAACGCCCTTAACGTTTCGCGTTTGGCTTTTGGATCATGCGGCGCTTTCACCAATCGTTGCGTGATTGTATCAACCGTGGATCCACGCACAGTGGTTTCCACACGAATGGGGTTGTGAAGAAATTGTGCCGTGATGCGCTGAATTTCGGGCGGCATGGTGGCCGAGAAAAACATTGTCTGGCGCGTGAAGGGCAACATTTTGCAAATGCGTTCAATGTCTGGAATAAAGCCCATGTCGAGCATGCGATCAGCTTCGTCAATCACCAACATTTCAATACTGGTCATCAGCAAGCGCCCGCGTTCGAAATGGTCAAGCAAACGCCCGGGCGTTGCAATCACCACATCCGCACCGCGATCAATCTTTGCGGCCTGCGGTTCAAACGAAACGCCGCCGATAAGCAGCGCCACAGTCAACTTATGGTTTTTGCCCAACGTGGCAAAAGATTCTTCCACCTGAATTGCCAATTCGCGCGTGGGTTCCAAGATAAGTGTGCGTGGCATGCGCGCCCGCGCCCTGCCTTTTTCCAACATGGAAAGCATAGGCAACACAAAAGCTGCCGTTTTGCCAGAACCTGTTTGCGCCAAACCGAGCACGTCTTTGCGTTGCAAAGCATGGGGAATAGCTTCGGCCTGGATAGCCGTTGGAGTTGTATAGCCAGCCGCAGTAATTGCTTCGAGCACTTTGGGGCTTAACCCAAGTTCAGAAAAACTCATCGAGAATGAAATACCAATCTGGCGAAAAACAAATAAGCGCCCTGTGGGCTTCGCCAACGCCAAGGGCGCCAGATGAAAAATGCGATAGGGCTAAATTTCCCGAAAGTCAAATTAAGCGCGAATTAATGTAAATTTTTGTGGTGTAGAAAATTGGTCCGTAAAAACTGCAATGAGATGCCAAAACGGGTAACGAAAAAATGATCAAAAAATAAGCAGCATTCGGTTGTTTAATAAGGCCATGAACTGTAACCAAAAATCGTTCGCCGGCGAATCGTCGGATTTAAAAAAGGGGGAGCTTTATGAACAAATTATTTGCCGAATTTTTCGGAACGTTTTGGCTGGTTTTGGGCGGCTGCGGAAGCGCTGTGCTGGCCGCGGGTTTTCCGGGGCTAGGAATTGGGTTTGCCGGCGTGTCACTTGCCTTTGGCCTTACGGTTTTAACCATGGCCTATGCCGTAGGTGGAATTTCTGGCGGGCATTTTAATCCCGCTGTTTCTGTTGGTTTGGCAACCGCTGGCCGTTTTGCTTGGAAAGACGTGCCATCCTACATCATCGCGCAAGTTTTGGGCGGCATTGGCGGCGCTTTGGTACTTTATATTATTGCCACTGGCAAAGCAGATGCCAACATCGGCGGCTTTGCCACAAACGGTTATGGCGATTTATCACCCGGCAAATATTCAATGCTTGCCGCATTGGTCACAGAAGTTGTGATGACGGCATTTTTCCTGATCGTCATTCTTGGCGCAACGGGCAAAAAAAGTGTGGCAGGCTTTGCACCCATCGCCATTGGTTTGGCATTGACTTTGATTCATTTGATTTCAATTCCAGTGACCAACACATCGGTTAATCCGGCGCGTTCAATTGCTGTTGCAATTTTTGCAGGCGGGCCTGCGCTGCAACAGGTTTGGCTGTTCATCGTGGCCCCAATTGTGGGTGCCATAATCGGCGCATTGATCAGTAAATCACTTTTGACAGAAGAATAAATAGCGGTTCAAAAAGAAAAGGCGGGCAATCAAAGCCCGCCTTTTTATTGATCGGTGAGAGGATTAGTTCAGATCAAACCGATCTAAATTCATAACCTTTGTCCACGCGGTAACAAAGTCATGAACAAATTTTTCACCGCTATCTTTACACGCATAAACTTCCGCCAATGCACGCAATTGCGAATTTGAACCAAACACCAGATCAACCCGCGTGCCTGTCCATTTCAATTTGCCAGATTTACGGTCAGTGCCTTCGAATAAATCACCTGCATCAGATTTGGCATTCCATTGCGTCGCCATATCCAGCAAGTTTACAAAATAGTCAGTGGTCAAGCTTCCCACAGTATTTGTAAACACGCCATGTTTTGCGCCGCCAACATTTGCGTTTAACACACGAAGACCGC
>JANXRO010000253.1 GCA_025356765.1 Hyphomicrobiales bacterium
CCGTGCTTTCATAGAACATTGGATGATGAGTGTTATTAAAGCAGTATGAATTTTTAACCTTGAGCGCATTTGCCACCTTCGATGAATCAGTCACAGACCATACCTGGAACCTATTCGCAGTGGCCCGAGCGGCATAGTTCAGGCTTGCAGAGTCGTGAGTGGAAGCCCGCGCATTTCTTTTGGGTGATGTTCTTTTTGTCACCGTTTTTTATTGCTCGCATTTTTATCGGCGGTGCTGCAGAAAGCTATGACGATTTCAACGGCATTGGGCTTGGATTTTTGGGTTATGGTGTTCACGCCATTGTTGTGATTTACTATTTGGCATTTGCCAGACACCGACCAAACACAAAGCAAATATCATATTTGATTATTGTGGGTCTCATTCTTTCATCAATTTTTCACGCTTCGCTGCTGACATTTTCTGATGAACTTGGAATGAACTATGCAATTTTGGCCATCGCCCGAAATACAATGTGGGTTATTGCTTGTGTCGCAATTGCCAATATCACTGATCAAGAAAGTTTCTTGAAAGGGCTGCTCTGGTTTTGTTATTTTACGTTTGGCATAATAATTTTGACCAGCGCCATATATTTTGCAACCGGCTTTCCGCTTAACCTCATTCTTTCGGGAAATTTTCCGCGTGCTCAAGGCTTAATGACAGAGCCTTCTGCCGTCTCCGGAATTCTTGGAGGATTCACCGCCCTTGCGCTTGCGCGAAAACAGAAATGGCGTCTTGCATTGGTTCTTGGTATTGCGCTTTTGGTGAATTCCGTCATTGCCATCATGGCAGTCTGTGTAGGCCTGATTACAGGTTGGCTTTCTCGCACAAAAACCAGCCGGCGTTTTGTAGGGCCTGTTCGGCTTGTTTTCCTGCTTGTTTTCCCTGTGGTTATTGTTGTGGCACCGCTCTACAGCCACGAAATTTCACAATCCGCCATTGATGCGATGAACTACTTCGACAACACAAATTTTGGACAAACCGCATTTTACAATTCAATTGTTCTCCGCTTTCTTCAAGCTTTGAGCGTGCTTGAAACTGGCTTGGATAAAGTAGCCGAGGGCAATAACCAAATTGATGGTGGTTTGTTTCGATTCACATCAGTTGTATTGCTTTTGAATCAGATGACAGACGGGCTGCGTTGGCTGGTTGGTTTTGGCATTGGTGCCCATGCGCAATTGATGATTGGACAAAATCAATCAATTCTCGATTTTGGCATGTTGCCCTTCATCATTTCATCTTATGGATTTGTTTTTGGTGCGGTGATTTTTTTACTGATCTTGAAAGGCATTGCCAGCAGGCTCACGCCATTGCTATTGTTCGTCACACCATTTGCTGCTGTGACAATTTTGAATTCTGCCGGTGGCATTCACGCCTATTCTGTCGTGCTGGTTACAGCCCTGTTGTCGCGCACTGAATCGCCCAGCTTATGAACAAGGTGCTGTTGCAAGATTTATTTTTCATCATCCTCACACGCGGTTCAGGTTTTGCGATCACGGTCACAATGCTGTTTGCAAACACCATCGCGCGCGGCCAACAAGCCTACATACAAATTGGCCAAGATATGGCTTTGGCCCTGTTGATTGTTGGTGCACCCATTGGTGTAGTTGCGCAAATACAGATCAGAAGAATAACCGCCACTGGAGATTTGGCCAGATATTTGCGGCCCGCCAATCTGGTAAGTTTAGGTGCCGCAACAGCTGCAATTTTGTCATTGTTAACGTCAACAGACAAACGTCTTGGTGGCGTTGAAATTAAAACAGTTCTTGAAGCGATGGGCTTTATCCTCTGCCAATCTGTTCTTGTGTCGCTGTTGCTATTGTCATCGCTTGCAAAAAACACAATGCTAAAGGTCTCGATATTGCTGATGATGTGCGTTTCGCTTTTCTTTATTTTGTCGTTGCGTTGGCTTAATCCCTATGGTGTCGCCAAAATGGGGCTGATTGTCGAAATCAGCATTTTGTGGTTTGCAGGTTTCATTGCCCTGCGCTTGGCGGGGCAAGTGCCAAAGCTGGCAAAGACGCCAGATCCCTATCCCTTCTCATTTCAATCGTTTTCAAAATATGTAATCGCAGTATTGGTATTCAACGGTCTCATTGTGGTTGATTGGCGGTTACTCAAAACTATTCTTGATCCACAGGCTTTCACCAGCATCAGCCAACCGCGCGTTCTGATCGAGCGTCTCTTCATGCCCATTTTAGCCACAACCGTAAGCGCGCTATTGGTTGGCAAATATCGCAACGCAAATAACAACCGACGCAACTATCTGGCCCACATGCCTCTGCCGCAAATAATATCGATTTGTGGGTTGCTGTCGATTGCTGTGGGTGTAGCCAGCTTGCATTGGCCAATCGGATTTGTTTTACTGCCGCTTGGATATTTAGCGTTTGGAGCGGTTTCCTATTTCGTTGATCTTTACCAAGCTCAACATTCAATTGAATTCGTGGCAATTACCTTAGTGGGCTACTTGCTATTTTATGCATGTGTTTCCTGGATTGCGATTTCGAATTTTGGAATCTCGGGTCACGCAGTAGCGTGGTTGTTGAGCAATGTTCTGTTTGCTTTCCTGATGTGGTTGGCAATCGAACGAAAAAGAGTGCCGACTATTTCTGCTTCCTGAATTTCGAAATCTATTTCACAGGCATTGCCCGTACAATATATCCGCCAGGGATGCGGTCTTTTTCTGGGAGCAAAGGCAACAGCAAATCAAACGCAATCAGCGGATATAATAAAACCGCCACGAGCCCTTTGACCAAGCGATAGACACGGCCTCCAAAAATTGAAAAATGGACCGCGATAAATTCTGTCAAAATGCGATGCAGGGCGGTGCCATGTCCAACGGTGATGCGCCTTTCAATTATGTTCCACTGTGATGCGGGCAACAATTGCGCAAAGGCTTCAGTGGTAAACCGCCAAAAATCAGTGGGGCCGGGATGATAGCCAATAATAAATGGCAATTGCAGAACAAATTCACCTTCTGGTGAAAGCGTGCGATGGAATTCGGCAATCGCATCAAATGGCCGATCAACATGTTCCAACACTTCTTGGCTTATGATCAGATGCAGGCTGTTGTCTTTAAACGGCAACTTAAGCGTACCTGCAGAGACCAAATCTGCGTTGGGCGTAAGTTCAAGATCAAAATTGAGAATGTTTGGCGCATAACGAACGTATCCCGCGCCAAAATTTAAGCCACAATTTTGTTTACCCAAGTGCGCCACGGCAGCAGATACAACTTGTCGCACTGATCGGCAGCGATTCTGCCTGCCGTATATATATTTAACGATGAAGTTGGAAATGCCGAACTTTCTTTCGATCACATGATCGGCCACAGCACCATTCTCAACCAGCACGTTTCCATGCCAGCGCCAAGGAGCTTTATCGGCGATCAATTTTTTCCAGATTGGTTCGCTTTTGGAATCTGCTGTGCTTTGCTGATCAGTCATCTTGCGTTAAGTCCAAGGTGTTCTATCAAGCCACGATGCCGAACCCGATGAAGCGCAAAAACATTGCTGATTAAAGAGGTGGCCGAATGAAATATTTGAAGCTCTGCGGTGAACAAAATATAATTGGCTTCAAGAAAGAAATTCCAAATATTGTCGCGATCAGCCTGCACTTCCACCATCAATGCCGGGTGAAATTTTTCAATAAGCGCTTTGCCACCGCGCAAAACCGAATATTCAAATCCTTCAACATCAATTTTTATAAAATCAGGCGATGTTTTATTGAAATAGTGATCAAGTGTTACAATCTCAACCTCTCGAGATGTCACTTTTGTTGTTACATGCGCGGCTTCGGCATTCTCGCGCAGTCCCTGAAAATCACGAACGAATGAATTGTTCTGCCCGGTGAGGGATTCTTCAAAAAACGTGGCTGTGCAATTTTCCGCGCCAGCGCCTTTTTCAATCAATTTAATGTTTTCAAATTTCACGGTGTTGCGCTTGATATAAGGCAGATTATTGCTGCCAGGCTCAAACACAAAAACCATACCGTTTGCGCCAACAAGATATGAAAAATATTGGCTGATAAATCCAATATGGCCCCCAACTTCGACAACGTGAAAGCCCGAAGAAATGAGTTTGGCAAAAAGTTCCATTGAACTTTTTTCACGCGCCTTGCCATGATACCAATAGCCTTTATGGCGAAAAGAATTCAGAAAAACACGTTGTTTGGGAATCCAGGGATGAGTGACACCAACATCAATTGCTGTCCACTTCAACAGGGGCAGAACGGCGCGTCGCAACATTTGCATCATTGGCGCTTCCCAATTTTCAACATTTGCCTCAACGATGCCCCCGCTATTACTTTCAACGAATTGATTGGTTGAAACCGTTTAGCAAGAAAGCTACACGTTTCGATAGCAATAAATGGTGGTTGAGAGATACAATGAAGCAACTTTTGACCGATTTCGCAAAAGGCCAAACCTTTTTGGCCGACGTGCCGGTTCCCAAACCAACAGCAGGCGAAGTTTTGATTAAAACCGCTTTCAGCCTCATTTCAACCGGCACCGAACGCATGGTGGTTGAATTTGGTCGCTCCTCTTTGATCAACAAAGTCAGGTCACAACCTGCAAAAGTAAAACAAGTTCTGCAAAAAATCAAAACAGATGGATTGCTTGCGACCTACGACGCCGTGCAATCGAAATTGGCGGCACCTTTGGGTTTGGGCTATTGCAATGCCGGTGTTGTTGTTGCTGTAGGCCCGAATGTCATCGCTTTGAAAGTGGGAGATAGGGTGGCCTCCAACGGCGCCCATGCTGAATATGTGATCGTTCCCGTAAACCTTTGCGCCAAAATTCCTGATACCGTAACCAATGAAAATGCGGTGGCCACGGTTGCCGCAGCAATTGGCCTGCAAGGTGTGCGATTGGCTGAACCCACGTTGGGTGAGGCTGTTGTTGTTATAGGTGCTGGTCTTATCGGCCTGTTGACAATTCAACTTTTGCTGGCCCAAGGCTGCCGCGTTATGGCTGTGGATTTGGATGCGTCGCGGCTTTCTTTGGCTCAAAGCTTTGGTTGTGAAATTTGTCACGCCAAACCGGGTGTTGATGTTGTTGCCCAAGCGCTGGAATTCAGTCGTGGTCGTGGTGTTGATGCGGTGTTGATTACAACAGCAACCCAGTCAAACATTCCCATTGAACAGGCTGCCCAAATGGCCAGACGCAATGGCCGCATTATTATGACAGGCGTTGCTGGCCTTCATATCAATCGCGATGATTTTTTCAAAAAAGAACTTAGCTTTCGTGTTTCATGTTCCTATGGCCCGGGCAGGTATGATCCGGCCTATGAAGAAAACGGGCAAGATTATCCCGTGGGATTTGTGCGCTGGACAGAGCAACGCAATTTTGAAGCCGTGCTGGATATGATGGCCGCAGGGAAAATAGATGTAAGCCCATTGATCAGCCACAAATTTATATTTGCAGATGTGACCAAAGCTTATGACGTGTTGGCAAAAGATCGCGCCGCACTCGCCATCATGTTGGCCTATGATCAAAACACTGTTTCATCATCACGGGTAAAGCTGGAAGTACACAGTGTTGCACCTTTGGCCTCCATGAACAACAATGGCAAAATTGGTTTTGTGGGTGCGGGCAATTATGCATCGCGGGTTCTTATTCCAGCATTTAGAAAGGCCGGCGCCCAATTTGGTTTGATAGCGTCAAAAGGCGGATTGAATGCTTCTGCCGTGGGCCAACGTGCTGGTTTTGAAGAAGCCACCACTGAAATCAAAGAGCTTTTGGCAGATCCTTCGCATCAAGCAATTGTTATTGCTACACGCCACGACAGCCATGCGAAGTTTGCTTTGAAGGCATTGCAAGCTGGCAAAAATGTTTTCGTCGAAAAGCCGTTGGCCTTGAACCGTGACGAACTTGACGAAATTGAAAAGTTTTTTTTAAATGAAACCAGCCCAATGCCTCTCCCCATTTTGACTGTCGGCTTTAATCGGCGATTTTCACCATTCGTTATGAAAATGAAAAGTTGGCTTGATAGCGTGCAAGCGCCAAAATCATTTATCGTAACAGTGAATGCGGGTTCCATCCCGCGCGAAAGTTGGGTTCAAGAAAAATCTTCAGGCGGCGGGCGTATTGCTGGTGAAGCATGTCACTTCATTGATCTGCTGCGCCATTTGGCCAATTCCCCCATTACAGGGTTTGAAACGTCCGCGATGTTGGGAAATAAAGCTGCTTCTGATTTGCGCGACACGGCTTGCATCACGCTGCGGTTTGCATCGGGATCAATCGGCACAATCCACTATTTTGCAAACGGCAACAGCAATTTTCCAAAAGAACGCATTGAAGCGTTTTGCGGTGGAAATGTTGCAGTGATCGATAATTTTAGAAAACTGACAGGGTTTGGTCGCGGTGTCCCATCGGGTCGCAGTTGGCGTCAAGATAAAGGCCAAGTGCAATGCGCAAAAGCCTTTCTCGGCGCAGTTCAGGGCAAAAACCATATGCCAATTCCATTGGCCGAGATTTTTGAAGTATCGCGCGCAACGATCGATATCGCGCAATCCTTGGACGAACAGGTTTAATGAAGCTTAAAACCTGGGCAAAGCTTGGTATAAAAAACGTTGCACATGTCGCGGCCTATCGCTTGCTGTTGAAAGCTGGGTTGCATCCGGCCCAAAAATTGCAGGCGCTGGCACCAGAGGGCGAGCTTTTTCGAGCTCCTATAAATGTGAACAAGGCAGCTGGCTTAGAAGAACTGCCATGGATGAATAATCCAATCTACTTTGGTTTTCAAAATGCTCCCGCTTCGACAGCGCCGCCGCGGTGGGAGCGCAACCCTTTTGTCCCCCAGCAGCAGGCAAGGCTTGATTTGCCATGGTGGAAAATTTCTGATTTTGCCCCACAGCAAGGTGATATTAAATATATATGGGAGGCATCGCGTTTCGAATGGGCTGTTAATTTTGCAATTGTGGCCCGAAATGGCGACAGCAATTTTCTCACAAAGCTCAATCAATGGTGCGTTGATTGGTGGAAAAACAATCCACCGTTTTTTGGGCCAAATTGGAAATGCGCTCAAGAAGCGTCCATTCGCACCATTCGACTTTGTGTTTGTGCAGATATTTTAAGCCAGTTTAAAAATAGCCAAAAAGCATTGATTGAAACAATTGCCATTCATTTAGCGCGCGTAAAACCCACGTTAAGGTATGCGCAAGCCCAAGAAAACAATCATGCAACAACTGAAGCCGCCGCCATGATTATTGGTGGATTGCTGTTGCGCCAAAATCAACATCCTTTGGGATCAAGCTTCATTCGCTTGGGCTTTGCCGCGTTGGAAAAAGCGCTTGCGAAGTTGATTATGGATGATGGTTCATTCAGCCAAAACTCCACCAACTATCATCGATTTATGTTGGACACTGTGTGTTTAACGAAACTGATTTGTGACAAATATGAAGCAGCACAGTTTTCTGAAGCTTCACTTGTCAAAATTGAATCAGCAATTCGTTGGTTGAATGCGATGACAGACCCGACGTCAGGACAAGCTTTTAATCTTGGCCACAATGACAGTGCATATTTGTTGCCCTATCCAATTGGCAAGGCGCGAGACTTCCGTATGACCATTGGTTTTGCACAGGCGCTTTTTTCGACCGCAGTCGATGTTGAAAATGCCAAAGCCGCGCAACCATTTTTTCAATATTGGAATATTGAAAAGGTTGCCGAACGTGAACCTGAAATACACGATGGTGTTTTCGATGATGGCGGCTTTTGCCTTCTCAACGATCGATCAACCAAAGTGTTGCTACGTGTGCCAAAATACAGGTTCAGGCCTGCACATTGTGATGGTTTGCATGTGGATGTGTTTGTGAATGGAGAAAATATTCTCCGCGACTCTGGTTCCATCAGCTATATTTCAAAAGACGCAGCAATCGATTTGGCTTTAACGCGCCACCACAACACTGTTCAATTTGACGAAAATGAACAAATGCCTCGTCTCAGTCGTTTTCTGTGGGGCGATTGGTTGGCACCGAGTGAGCCTATTTCTTTTGAAAAAACGAGCAATGGCGGAGCGATGTCTTCGGCTTATAAAGATCGAAGATTGAATAGGCATTGGCGAAAAGTTGAACTCTCTAAAAATCATGTAATGATCACTGATGACATTGCGGGCAATTTTCAAAAGGCAACGCTGCGCTGGCATTTGGCACCGGGCCCTTGGCGTGAAATTGAACCGGGCACCTTCGCGAACGGAAAAATCAAATTACGGATTACATCCGTCAGCAACATTCGATTTGAACTATCAGAAGCAAACCAAGGCCTCAGCTATGGTGTTGCCTCAACCATTCCGTTTGTTGAAGCAAGCTGCAACAAGGCGGCGCAGCTTATCACTGAACTGAGGTGGTAAAATGCAGCGGGCATCTAAATGAAAATTCTTTACCTTCATCAATTTTTCACAACACCAAAGGGCGCTGGCGGGACGCGTTCATTTGAACTGGCTAAACGCTTAGTGGCGCGTGGCCATTCAGTGACTGTTGTTTGTGGCTCTTTGATTAACGGCAATACGGGGTTGAGTGCAGCATTCACAAACGGCAAACGCGAAGGGCTGGTTTCCGGAATAAACGTGATTGAATATGAACTGCCATATGGCAATCAACATAGTTTGCTACGCCGCAGTTTTGCGTTTCTGAAATATTCATGGCGGGTCAGCCTGTTTGCAATGGCGTTCAAGGCTGATCTCATTTTTGCAACGTCGCCGCCGCTTACTGTGGCAATACCCACAATGCTCAGTCGCATGTTCAGCAGAAGCAAAATTGTCATCGAGGTTCGTGATCTTTGGCCAGAATCGCCAAAGGCCATGGGCGTTATCAAAAGCAAACCTTTGCTTTGGGCGATGCGCGTTTTGGAAATTTTGCTTTATCGTTCAGCCCATCGTTTTGTTGCATTGGCGCCTGGCATTAAACAGGCAATCATGGCCATGGGGTATCGTGCCGATGCTATTGAACTGGTGCCCAACGGTTCTGATATGGAAGAGAACACGGACGTTGG
>JANXRO010000266.1 GCA_025356765.1 Hyphomicrobiales bacterium
CTGCGCGTGTCAGTGTTTTGCTGCTCATGGAACCTCCTGCGATTGGCATAAGTTTACGGCACATCGCTCTGTCTGGTCAACAGAGATTTGCGTAATCTCAAGGGCTTAGACCAGTTTCCTCAGAGATATTGGTTCAATACCTCGCCAGAATGGCACCCCAGGTAAAACCGCCGCCCATGGCTTCCATCAAAATTGTTTGGCCGCGCTTGATTCGCCCGTCTTGCACTGCCACATCAAAAGCCAATGGAACCGATGCAGCCGATGTATTGCCATGACTGTCCAAGGTGATCACAAAACGGTCTTCGGCCACGCCCAGTTTTTTGGCGGTGGCCTCTAAAATACGTTTATTGGCTTGGTGGGGAACAAACCAGTCAACATCCAAAACAGGCACATTGGCATCATGCAACACGGCGTTCATCACTGAAGCCATGTTCACAACGGCATGTTTAAAAACCTCACGGCCTTCCATGCGCAAATGGCCAACAGTTTTGGTGGTCGAAGGCCCGCCATCGACATAAAGCTTGTTGGCGTGGCGGCCATCAGAACAAAGCTTGCTGGCCAAAATGCCAGCATCGCCTTCCTGGGCTTTCAGCACGAATGCCCCTGCCCCATCACCGAACAGCACGCAGGTTGCGCGGTCTGTCCAATCCAGAATTCGCGAAAATGTTTCAGAACCAATTATCAAAGCGCATTTAGCTTGCCCCGTTTTGATCATTGCATCTGCTGTGGCTAGCGCAAACACAAAGCCAGAGCACACGGCCTGCATATCAAACGCAAACCCTGTGGTTATGCCCAAATCCGCTTGGATCAACGTCGCTGTGGCCGGAAACGTGTTATCAGGTGTTGAAGTTGCCAAAATGATAAGATCAACATCAGATGCGGCGCAACCCGCATGAACCAGCGCTTTTTGCGCAGCAGCAAGCCCCAAAGTTCTGGTGGTTTCGCTGTCATCCGCGATATGACGTGCTTTGATGCCGGTGCGTTCCCTGATCCATTCATCGCTGGTATCAACAATTTTGGATAGGTCATCATTGGTCATAATGCGCTTGGGCAGCGCTGAGCCAACGCCTGCAATAACACTGCGGATCATGTTCAAATTACTCCGCTGCTATCGCTGTTGATTGTAAAACAGAATTGACCTCTGCCACATCTGTGGTGATGCGGTTCATCAACCCATTGCGCACCATATCAATGGCTACGCCAATTGCTGTGGCAAAACCCAAGGCATCAGTTCCGCCATGGCTTTTAACCACCACGCCATTCAACCCCAGGAACACACCGCCGTTGTGTTTGCGCGGGTCTAGCCTTTCGCGCAGTGCATTGAATGCTCCTGATGCCAACAAGGCACCAAGCTTGGATATGATGCTTGAATTCAAAGCGGCTTTCAAAAATCCGGTGATTTGTTTGGCCGTGCCTTCAGCGGTTTTCAATGCCACGTTGCCGGTGAAGCCTTCGGTCACAACAACATCAACCTTGCCTTTGCCAATGTCATCACCTTCAACAAAACCCACATAATTCATTCTTAAATTCAGGCGTCTCAACATGCTCGCGGCTTCACGCACATCTTCATTGCCCTTCACCTCTTCAACACCAATGTTCAAAAGGCCCACGCGTGGCTGTTCAACCTTGAACAGGCAACTGGCCATGGCTTCGCCCATCACCGCAAATTCAACCAGCTGGCGGGCATCAGCACCTACCGTGGCGCCCACATCTAAAACAATGCTTTCGCCAATTTCGGTGGGCCAGATTGCAGCAATCGCTGGTCTTTCAATGCCGGGAATTGTTCTTAACACAAAACGTGACATGGCCATTAAAGCGCCGGTGTTGCCAGCAGAGATAACAGCATCGGCCTTACCATCTTTAACAGCTTCAATGGCTTGCCACATGCTGCTTTTATAACGCCCACGCCGAAGCGCTTGGCTAGGCTTTTCATCCATCTGGATGGCGATTTCAGAATGGCTGATCTGGCAACGTTCTTTCAGCTTTGGAACCTTATCAAGCTCCACATTGATTTGGGCTTCATCGCCATACAGAACAAAGTTGGCCTCTGGGTGCCATTCGGCGGCGAGGCGCGCGCCGGCGATCACCACTGCTGGGCCGCTATCTCCACCCATAGCATCGAGTGCGAGCGTTATTTTAATTGGCTTTGCCACTGTTGATTCAGGCCCTTGGTTCAAAACAGCCGCAAGATAAAGGCTTCCGCCCATGAAACAACCTTAATTTTCAACAAAGGCTTCACCGTCTTTGCGCGGATAAGGATCAAGCTCCAACCCCATGGTTTCAGCGGCCACTTCGCCCAAATCTACTTCGCCGTTTTGAATAGGCTCAGCATCATCTTCCACCGCATCGACAATGATTTTAGGCGGTAAAAAAATACGGTCGACTTGAAACTTTTCAATGCGCCTGAAGCTTTCAAGCGAAACCACGGAGATGCGCTCCACATCGGCTTCTACTACGCCCGTGATATGTATGCCACCGCCACGCCATGGCATTGCCAATAGGCGCGCTTTAAAGCTGAAAAGCTTTGGCAAATCAAACCGTTGCGCCAAGGCAAGGCATTCTTTTTCATCGGCTATGATGTGTTCATGGCTGCCCTTGCGGGGCACCCTGTCTGTCAATAGTGGGCGTGAAAATTCCGTTTGAACCACAGGCTTTTTGCTCATGTGAATTTCACCAATCCGGCGTTCAAGTCTTCCAATGTTTGGGCCCCTAATTTTTCACGCGCCTGCACAACCCAAGCGGCCAAGGCCTTAACATGTTCGCTTTCAACACCGTGATAGACATTGCGTGTCAGCGCTGCTTCCAGTTCTGCCTGGTCTTTTGCATTGTCGTAAGCATAAATGCGGCCCGTTAAGGCTTCGGCCATGCGGCGCACCCTTTTGCCCACACCTAAATCACCCACGCCCATTTCGCGCAAATTGCCATCCATGTCCTCGCAAAACGCATTCATCAGTTTTTGGCAAAGGTTTGGCGCTTGGGTTTTCAATCGCGCCACCACCAGATAAACATGCAAAATCAACACATCAAATCGGCCTTCAACCGTGTCGGCCACACCGAGGGACGCATAAAATTTGGGCTGCCGCGCCGCTGCCACAATCGCTTCATAGAGAGGCTTTGATGCATCTTTCTTTCGCGCAAAGAGATTTTTAAACATCAACGCCTTGCCTTCAATCTGACGCGCAGGCAAAAGGACAAAAAGGATTTATCTCGGGCTATGATTTTCAACACAACATTTCGCATGTGCACTATGTGGCTTTTTGCTGGCCTGATTGCAAGCGTGCTTGGCGCTTGCACCCCTGAGATTAATCATCGCGGCTACATAGCCAAAGCCGGCGCGTTTAGCCAACTTTCCGAAGGCATGAACAAAACTGAAGTTGAAGGCATTTTGGGTTCGCCATCCACCACAGCCTCCGTTAACTTTCAGGGCGACAGCTATTATTACATCACCTCACAAACAGAGGCGCGTTCGTTTTTGAAGCCTGTTGAAACCAGTCGCGAAATTATAGCCGTGCGTTTTGACAAACAAGACCGCGTGGCAGGCTTAGCGCAATATGGTTTGCAAGATGGCCGCATTATCAATTTGCAAACCCGCAAAACCCCGATCGTCGGATCAGAATTCTCGCTGTTGCAAGAACTGTTTAAAGGCATTGGCCTTGGTGCAAGCGGGAAACTATAGTTTAGATTTTATTTGAAAATGGTGATCGTGCCCGCTCAAACAAAGCCGCAAAACCCTTTGCAAGGTATCTTATTGGTTTTGGGGGCTGTCTTTTTGTTTGCTTGCCAAGATGCCTTGGGCAAATTTTTATTCACCACCTATTCTGTGCCCTTTGTTCATGCGGTTCGCTATTTTGTAAATCTCACGATCATGGTGGTTTTGATTGCGCCCCGTTATGGCTGGGCCATCATCAAAACCAAGCGCCCGGTTTTAGTCGTTGCGCGTGGTTTGGCTTTGGCGCTGGGTTCGCTTTTTGGGGGCTTTGCTCTTCGCGCCATGCCTTTGGCCGAGACGGTAAGCATCCTCTACATTGCTCCGTTGGCCGTGTTGTTTTTGGCCATGCCGGTGTTGGGCGAAAAAGTGAAATGGTTTGGCTGGGTTGCTTCGGGCATAGGGTTTATGGGTTTGCTTTTGATTGTGCGCCCCCATGCTAATATTTCAACGGCTGGATTATTGTTTTCGTTTTTGTGTTTGCTCACTGCAATAGTCTACCCCGTGCTATCACGTTTGCTTTCAAAAACTGAAAGTACAGAGACAATGATGTTTTATGTTGGCTTGATGGGTTCCATTTTTTATGGCGTGCAACTGCCATGGACAATTCCAAGCGTATTTCCGCCATGGCCAGATCTTGCTTTGATGTTGGCTTTGGGTGTTGGTTCACTGATCGGGCATTCGCTGTTTACAGCGGCCTATGCCCGCGCACCCGTTTCATTGTTAGGGCCTTTCACTTACGCGCATATCGCTTGGGCCACTTTATTGGGCTGGTGGTTTTTCAACCAAGTGCCTGATTATGTAACTTTCATCGGCATGGGATTTGTGGGTGCCGCTGGTGTTGGCAACGCGGTGATGAACCACAATTCGGCACAAGCAGCGCAACTTGCCCTTCCGCCTGAAGAAATTTGAAAATGCAAAACAACAAATAAAAAAAGCCGGGGCATTTCTGCTCCGGCTTTTGGATTTGAGAATGTCGTTTAATGTCCGGCCAAAACCGCCAGCATCAACAAGGCTACGATGTTGGTGATCTTGATCATGGGGTTAACTGCTGGGCCTGCTGTGTCTTTGTAGGGGTCGCCTACGGTGTCTCCCGTCACCGAAGCCTTGTGAGCATCGCTGCCCTTCAAATGCTTCTTGCCAGTTGAATCCACAAAGCCATCTTCAAAAGATTTCTTCGCGTTATCCCAAGCGCCGCCGCCTGCTGTCATCGAGATGGCAACAAACAAGCCTGTGACGATCACGCCCATGAGCATGGCGCCCACGGCTGAGAAAGCTTCAGCTTTTCCGGCAATCGCGTTGATCACAAAAAACACAACGATGGGCGAGAACACCGGCAACATGGAAGGAATGATCATTTCCTTGATTGCGGCTTTGGTGAGCAAGTCTACCGCTCTGGCATAATCTGGCTTTTCGGTGCCTTTCATAATGCCGGGGTGTTCACGGAACTGGCGGCGCACTTCAACCACAACAGCTTGGGCCGCGCGGCCAACCGCTGTCATCGACATGCCGCCAAACAGATAGGGCAACAGTCCGCCGAACAACAGACCCACCACCACATAGGGTGATGAAAGATCAAAGGTTACGTTCACACCTTTGAAGAATGAACCATCTGCCGCATGGGCTGCAAAATATTTCAAATCTTGTGTGTAAGCGGCAAACAATACGAGTGCACCCAAACCTGCTGAACCAATGGCATAGCCTTTGGTGACAGCCTTCGTGGTGTTGCCCACCGCATCAAGCGCGTCTGTATTGTGGCGCACTTCTTTAGGAAGGCCCGCCATTTCAGCAATGCCGCCTGCGTTGTCTGTTACCGGGCCGAAGGCATCAAGTGCTACAACCATGCCAGCCAAAGCCAACATTGTTGTTACGGCCACTGCAATGCCGAACAAGCCTGCGAGATTATACGTCACCAAAATGCCAGTAATGATAATCAAGGCTGGAATTGCGGTTGCTTCCATCGAAACGGCAAGACCTTGGATGACGTTTGTGCCGTGGCCTGTGATTGAAGCTTCGGCAATGGAGTTGACCGGGCGTTTGCCCGTGGCGGTGTAATATTCAGTGATCCAGATAATCAAACCGGTGATCACCAAACCTGCAACGCCACATTCAAACAAGTTGGTTGGCGTGAAGCCGCCCAAGTCTGCTTTCATATCGCCGAACATATAGCTCATTACCGGATACAACGCCGCGAGTGAGAACACGCCCGTTGCGATGATGCCTTTATACAAGGCGCCCATGATATTGTTGGATGCGCCAAGTTTTACAAAGAATGTGCCGATGATCGAGGTGATTACACAAGCACCACCGATGGCCAGTGGCAGAACCATGCCAGCAAGTTTCATGGCATCTGGCAAAACGATCGCAGCCAAAACCATGGTGGCAACGGTTGTGACCACATAAGTTTCAAACAAGTCAGCCGCCATGCCAGCGCAATCGCC
>JANXRO010000273.1 GCA_025356765.1 Hyphomicrobiales bacterium
CTTAAAAGGCGCCACGCGCAAACCACGCCGTGCAAAAGCGCGTGCCAAGCCTGCAACGAGTAGGGATTTGCCAACATCAGACCCCGTGCCCATAATCATAATGGCCTTTGCCGTCATTGCGGCGCCGCGCTGATGACGTGAGCGTAAGATCCCATAACGTTACCAACCCGCTGCCCTATTGGCCCCAGTTGGCTACCAGCCGCATCCCGCGCGTGGAAGAGCGGCGGCCCTTCGCCTTGGCTGTGGATTGTTGAATAGTGAAACTCATGCCCGCGCAAGGGCATGGCCCATGGGGCGTTGAGGCTTTTCAAGGCACGATAACCCAAGCTGAGCTTTCTTTGGGCGAAGCTTGTGGTCAATGGCAGAAGGCCAGCCATGGCGTGGCTTTCACCCTGTTTGTCGATCAATTGGTCGCCCAAAACCATATAACCCCCACATTCGCCGTAAATCAGCCCTTGGAAATTGCGAAGGCCAGAAAGAAACTGGCTGTTGGCGGCAAGTTTGCCTGCGTGCAATTCAGGATAACCACCGGGAAGAAAGCAGGCACCGCTTTGAGTTGGTTTTTCATCAGCCAAGGGCGAGAAAAATGAGATTTCAGCACCTTGTTTGCGCCAATCTTCCACAAGATGCGGATAGCAAAAGCTGAACGCGTCATCGCGAGCAATCGCAATGCTTTGTGCCAGCGGTGGCACGCGGTTTGTGATTTCTTGTGTTTGATTCGTAATTTTGGCCGCTTGTTCCAAGATATTGTCAACAAATGTTTCACGTGCAACTTCTCGGCAAGCAGTTTCGATAAACTGTTCAAGCTGTTGATTTTCTTGTGCTTGTATCAAACCAAGATGCCTTGATGGCCATTCGAGAGAGTCAATCTGACGCAGAACGCCCATCACGTTCACATCAATTTTGTTCAGGCTTTGGCGCAAAATAGCTTCATGGCGATCAGAGGCCACGCGATTGAGAACAACACCCGCCAATTTTAACTGGGTTTGGTGGTCACGAAAGCCTTGCACCAAGGCGGCGATGGATTGGCCTTGGCGCGCTGCATCCACAACTAAAACTACAGGTAAATTGAGGGCTATTGCCAAATCTGCGGTTGAACCTTCTGCGCCCACTGGCCCATCAAACAAACCCATCACACCTTCAATGACAAAGATATCAGAGCCATTGGAGTGCTCAATGGCGCGGGCATTGACCGATGAATGGCCCATGGCCCAGTAATCCAAATTGATGCAGTGTTTGCCTGAAGCGGCCGCGTGGAAAGCAGGGTCAATATAATCCGGCCCTGCTTTGGCCGACACTGCGCTTATGCCACGGTTTTTCAAAGCGCGCAGCAAACCCAGAGTTACCAGTGTTTTGCCACTGGCGGAATTGGGCGCGGCAAGAATGATGCCTTTAGCCAATTTTATTTTCTTTCAATTCGGCTTTGTACCAATCCAAAATTTCGCGCCAATCAGACGCATGGCCCACAACCACAATGGCGGGTGTTGGGGGTTCTTTAAGTTTCACAAATTCACCTGCCTCGGCCAAGGTTGTGGAATGAACCTGTTGGTGGGGCATGGACGCATTTGACACGAGTGTGACGGGGTTATCCGCTGGTCTGCCGCCCGCCATTAATGCTGTGGCGATTTCGCCCAAGTTTTTTACGGCCATATACATCACGATTACCGGGGCAGCCATGGCTACGGCTGGCCAGTTTACGTTGGCTGGCATTTTACCTGTTGCATCATGGCCCGTGAGAAAGATCACAGCGTGATTGGTGTCTCGGTGCGTGGCAGGAATGCCTGCATAGGCCAGCCCACCAATTCCAGAGCTGATGCCCGGCACGATGCGAAAGAGAACGCCATGTTTGGCCAAAGTTTGGCTCTCTTCACCGCCGCGGCCGAACATGAATGGATCTCCGCCTTTCAAACGCAAAACGCGCTTGCCTTCTTTGGCCAATTCGATCAGCCGAAGGGAAATATCGGTTTGGGTGTGCGACGGTCTGCCGCCGCGCTTTCCGGCATATTCCAATTCCGTGCCGGCCCGAACCCAATTCAAAATATCAGGGTTTACCAAGGCATCATAAACCACCACATCGCAATTTTGCATGGCGTGATAGGCCAGAAGAGACATTAAACCGGGCGCACCTGGTCCTGCACCGACAAGCCAGACCCAGCCTTTTTCAAACTGCGGAAAGTTTTCTGCGTCTAATCTGGCAAAGCCTTGGGCATTTTGTGATTTGGTAGTTTCGTTCAGCATTTCACCCCTATACAATGAAGCAATGCGAATAGAGAAGCCCGAAGCCGAATTAAAGCGTGGATGGACAACGGGGGCTTGCGCCACTGCGGCCACCAAGGCGGCATATACGGCATTGTTAACTGGTGTTTTTCCTGATCCGGTTTCGATAACTTTGCCACGAGGCCAACAACCCGCATTTCCATTGGCTTTGGCTGAACTTAAAAACGGCGTGGCGCGGGTTGGTATTATCAAAGACGCAGGCGACGACCCCGATGTGACGCATGGTTGCATGGTTGTTGTTTCACTTCGCTTGGGCGGCCAAGGCGTTTCATTCAAGGCAGGGTCGGGGGTTGGCACGGTGACCAAGCCAGGCCTTCCGATTAGCGTGGGCGAGCCTGCGATCAATCCTGTTCCGCGCCAGATGATGATAGCTGAAATTGCCCAGCTTGGCGGCGGCGATGTTGAAATTGAAATCTCCATTCCTGATGGTGCTGAAATTGCGCAAAAGACGTGGAATCCGCGATTGGGAATTATCGGTGGGCTTTCAATTTTGGGAACAACAGGAATTGTAAATCCATTCTCCTGTGCGGCATGGATTGCTTCAATCCATCGTGGCATTGATGTGGCCCGCGCCATGGGTCTTCATCATGTGGCTGGGTGTACGGGCTCAACCTCGGAAGATGCAGTGCGGGCGCACTATGCTTTGCCGCTGGAAGCCATGTTGGACATGGGTGATTTTGCGGGAGGTGTTTTGAAATATTTGAAAGTTAATCCCGTCGCGCGCGTTACGCTTGGTGGCGGTTTTGGCAAAATGGTGAAACTGGCCCAAGGCCACATGGATTTGCATTCGGGCCGATCACAAGTGGATTTTAATTGGTTGGCCCAGCGTGCCTCAGCGCCACTGCGGGAACAGGTGTTGAAAGCCAATACAGCTTTAGAAGTGTTGGAATTATGTGGGCCAGAATTAAGCCGGCGTGTGGCCGTTGAAGCACAATCGCAAGCAAAGGCAGTGATCGGGGATGCTTCTGTGATTGATATTATTATTGTTGATCGCGCGGGCAAAATTATCGGCCATGCAGGCTAAGCGCATTCTCATTTTGGGTGGCACAAGCCTGGCACGACGTGCGGCTGACGTTTTGGTTTTCCGTGGCTTTGATGTGACCAGTTCACTCGCGGGGGTGACGCACAATCCACTTCTGCCCAAGGGCAAACTGCGCGTTGGCGGTTTTGGCGGTGTGGATGGTTTGCGGAACTATTTACAAGCAGAAGGCATCGAACTTGTGATCGACGCCACCCATCCATTTGCCGCTAAAATTTCTGCACATACTGTGGCTGCCGCGGGGCCGATTAAGATTATCCGCCTTTCACCCCCACATTGGGAAAAACAAAGTGGCGACACATGGATTGATGTTTTGAACATTGCACAGGCGGTTGAAAATCTGCCTCATGGTGCGCGCGTGGCAGCAACAGTGGGGCGCAAGGAAATTGAACCGTTTTTTGAACGGCCTGATCTTTCAGGTGTTGTACGGATGATTGAACTGCCGCCCGTTCCAGTGCCGCCCCGCTGGACGTTGGTGCAAGAACGCCCGCCTTTTACGGTTGACCAAGAGCTGGGACTTTTTGCCGAACACCACATTCAATATTTGGTAAGCAAAAATGCTGGCGGGGCACGGGCCGCAAAGCTTGGTGCTGCGGCGCAAGTGAACATTCCAGTGGTGATGATTGCACGGCCTTTCAAGCCGCCCGCGCAAACATTTTCCACCGTTGAAGACCTGCTTGGCAGTTTGGCCTGATCAGACTAGTCTTAAGGTTTATGCAAACAGGATTCGTTCACGATGCGCAAAATTCTTGGCCTTTCAATTTTACTCTTTAGCATTTTGGTGGGGGCAGCACAGGCTGGAACCTTGGCGGATGTTAAAGCGCGGGGCAAAGTTTTGTGTGGCGTGAACAGCGGCCTGATGGGTTTTGCCTTGAAGGGGGACGACGGCAAATGGGCTGGGTTTGATGTGGACTATTGCCGCGCCCTTGCCGCCGCAGTGTTGGGTGATGCTGATAAAGTTGAATTTGTGCCAGCCACAACCAATGATCGATTTGATAAACTCAAATCTGGGGCAATTGATGTTTTGGCGCGCAACACAACATGGACAATGGAACGCGAAACCAAAATGCCATTCGAATTTGCAGGCATTAGCTATCACGATGGCCAAGGGTTTTTGGTGAATAAATCCAGTGGCGTAAACTCTGTCTACAAGCTGAGCCAAGCTGCAATTTGCTTTTTGTCGGGCACAACAACGCAAGCCAACACTGAAGATTTTTTCAAAGAAAAAGACATGGCCTTCACGCCTGTAACTTTTGGCACAATTGATGAATTGGTGAAGGCTTTCCAATCAACCTCTGATTCAAAATGTGATGCTTATTCTGCTGATCAATCACAGCTCTATGCGGTTCGTTTGAAACTGGCCAAGCCGGATGATTATTTCATTTTGCCAGAATTGATTTCTAAAGAGCCGTTGGGCCCCTTGGTGCGCCAAGGTGATGATCAATGGTTTAACATTGCGCGGTGGACATTGTTTGCTTTGATCAATGCCGAGGAACTTGACGTGAAAGCCAAAGGCGTTGACGACATGAAAGCCAATGAAAAGAAATCAGAAGTTCGTCGCTTGTTGGGCGTTGAAGGAACGTTCGGCGCAGATTTGGGCCTTGATAATGATTGGGCTGTGCGCGCCATCAAAGCTGTTGGCAATTATGGCGAGATTTTTGACCATAATTTGGGCAAGGGTTCAAAGCTTGGTATTGAGCGGGGTGTGAACGCGCCATGGAACAAAGGTGGCATTCTTTACGTGCCGCCAGTTCGATAAATTAGCTTTCGATTGCGCGCCCGCTAGCGCCGTATTCTGCCCAAGAGCCATCATAGAGTGCGTGATCTTCGTGGCCTAGTTCGGTGAGTGCCAGCGTTATGATTGCGGCGGTGACACCTGAACCACAGCTGGTGATAATCGGTTTATTGAGATCAACTCCAGCATCGGTGAATTTGCTGCGCAACAATGCATCGCGATATAACAAGCCGCGTGCTGTTACTAATTTTGCATAATGCAAATTGAGAGAGCCTGGCATATGTCCGGGCTTTACGCCCGGGCGAGGATCAGCCTCTTGGCCTGAAAACCGCGACGCAGAACGCGCATCCACGATTTGCGCTTTTGTTTTTGCCATGTCACTAATGTTGCGCACCATATCAGCATTGAGGGCAGCGTTGAATTGTGCAGGCTTGGCTGCGGCAGGTTCGCCATCGTCGAGCGGCCTATTTTCTGCCATCCACTTTTTCAGCCCACCATCTAAAACCCACACATCGTTATGTCCGAACACTTTGAACATCCACCAGCAGCGAGGTGCAGAAAACAGGCCCTGCACATCATAGCAAACGACACGGGTTTTATTGTTTATGCCGAGGCGGCTGACATCGGCCGAAAACTTTTCTGCGCTGGGCAGCATATGGGGCAAGGTTGTGGTTTGATCTGAAAACTTATCAAGATCAAAAAAACGCGCACCCGGAATATGGCGATAATTATATTCATGCCAAGCTTGGCGTTTGCTTGCGGGCATGAACCATGTTGCATCCAAGATGCAAAGGTTTTCATCGTTGAGATGTTTTTGAAGCCAATCAGTTTGAACGAGAGCTTTCATTGGCCAATGGTTCCGCTTTCAAGGCACAAGCCATAATCGGGCCCAAGATTGCGCAAGTTTTGCAAATCAGCGCAGGCTTGGCCACCTTCCGTTTGGCAACGCCTCACCAATGCAAAACCCTGTGATTTTGGGCCGTTGTAAATCGTAAACCACTGTGGTGCGATCAATTGTGCATCTGATTGGCCAGCTTCAAACGAAATGCCCCAGACAAATCGCGTTTTAGACTGACGCTGCCCGAAGGAATCAACAAAGCCTTCATTGGCAAGTTCAATCGACAGCGCGTCCCAATCTGATGTGGATTTTGCCTTTTCAATAATGGGGCCGAACACATAAGCATTGCTGGCTTCAGTTTTGGGTTTCATCGGCCACTGCGTGCAGATTGATCCGGTGGCCGCGCCATCTGGCACAAAGCCATGTGCATATTGATCAACGATGGCTTGATAGATGGGTGTTTTGGCGTTTGCTTCATCAAATGTGCAAGAGCCATTGCTGGCACCATTTTCGTTCAACAAGGCTTTGCACAAGGCCACTGCTTTTTTTGAAGCCGTTGCAATGTAGGTTTCAGCGCTGTCTTTGCCGACAATAGCAGGCCAGAATTGTTTCGGGCTGAATTGGTTTTTTGCGACAATGGCCGCGCATCCTTGGGCCTTTGGCAGGGTGCCCACCGAATCATCTGGCCCGCGTGTCAGCCTTATGGAATCACACGAGATGCGCGGCAAAAGTGATGCGAAGTCTTTGGCGCTCATGGCGGTTTCTTGCGAATAAGTCGCAGTGCTGAACAGCAACGCTATGATGAGTAACCTCAACAGCATTTAGTTTTCGAACACTTTTGGCGCTGTTGAAGGTGCAATCAACCATGCGGGCACGGGCAAGTTTTTGCTGCGTAAAAATTCAGGGTTGAACAATTTTGAAGCATAGCGTGTGCCATAATCACAAAGAATGGTGACAATGGTGTGGCCAGGGCCTAGTTGTTTGGCTAGGCGAATGGCGCCAGCCACATTGATGCCCGTTGAGCCTCCCATGCAAAGCCCTTCGTGTTGCAGCAAATCAAAAGCAATTTGCAACGCCTCATCATCGTGAATTTGATAGGCCTCATCAATCACAGCACCTTCAAGATTTGCGGTTATGCGGCCCTGACCAATGCCTTCGGTGATGGATGATCCTTCCGACTTTAATTCCCCGGTTTTATAATAGCTGTAGAGGGCGGCACCCATTGGGTCTGCCAATGCAATTTTGATGTTTTTATTCTTTTCTTTCAGCCCCATAGATACACCAGCTAATGTGCCACCTGAGCCAACGGCGCACACAAAGCCATCAACTTTTCCATTGGTTTGTTGCCAAATTTCGGGCGCAGTGGTTTCGATGTGGGCTTGCCTGTTGGCTATGTTGTCAAACTGATTGGCCCAAACGGCATTGAGTGCCGTGGCCAATCGGCCAGAATATTTTACATAGTTGTTTGGGTTTTTATAGGGAACAGCAGGCACTTCCACCAACTCCGCTCCCATCTGGCGAAGCGCATCTTTCTTTTCTTGGGCTTGGGTTTCAGGAATGACGATGACGGTTTTATAACCCAATGCATTGGCCACCACACACAGGCCAATGCCGGTGTTGCCTGCGGTTCCTTCGACAATGGTTCCGCCTTTTTTCAGCGCACCTGATTTTTCAGCGGCGCGAATAATAAATAGAGCAGCACGGTCTTTGACAGATTGGCCCGGGTTCATAAATTCGGCTTTGCCCAAAATGGTGCAACCCGTCAGCTCTGATGCTTGGCGCAATTTAATCAGCGGCGTGTTGCCGATGGCTTCGATTACATTTTGGCGAATGGTCATTGAGAACTCCAATCGGCTTGTTTTGCCGCAGTGTTGCGCTTACGTCAAATTAGCAAAAAGGCCGATGCTTTGCGCGCATCGGCCTTTTCAAAACTGGCTCCCCGAGCTGGACTCGAACCAGCGACAATTCGATTAACAGTCGAATGCTCTACCAACTGAGCTATCAGGGAATGTCGAGGCGGCTATAGCGATGCTTATCGCCGCTGTGAAGTGTTTTTTTCAGCCAAGTGGTTTTTGTCTGATTTATAATTTGGAGGCCTCGTCCGGAATCGAACCGGAATACAAGGATTTGCAGTCCTCTGCGTAACCACTCCGCCACGAGGCCTCACTGCGGCGCTCTATAGGGTAAGGTTTTGGCTTAGACAACAGGCTTGTTGTCTAATGAATTGGCGCTGTAAATCGTCGCTGTTCATTAATTATTTGTTCACCATCATCAAAAATTGGTTCGGTTTGTTTGCATTCTCGTCATAACCACCCTATATCAGATTGGAATAGGGGTGGCGGAATCATTGATTTGGTTTGGCAACACATTTCTGGGATGGCGCAGATATATTTTCGAAGGATTGTGGGCGTGGGTTTATCTATTCGTTTTAAAACTGTTCTATTGGCCGCGGTGGTAGTTTCAGGTTTTTCGGGTTCGGCTTTTTCAGAAACATTGTCTGAAGCTTTGATTGCGGCCTATCGGGAAAACCCCACGTTGGATGCGGCTCGTGCGCAATTGCGGGCCACTGATGAAAGCGTGCCTCAGGCACTTTCTGGTTGGCGGCCCACAATCACGGCGCAGGGCTCTGTCGCGCATGTGATTGATGATAAAGATTCCACTAATAACATTTTGGTCAACGATCATATTTATACTGCTACTAATAATGCCGATTACAATATCACGCTTTCCCAGCCCTTGTTTCGCGGGTTCAAAACAGTTGAAGGCACTGCCGCAGCAGAGGCCAATGTCAAGGCTGGCAGACAACAGCTTTTAGCAACCGAACAATCGGTTTTGTTCAATGCTGCACAAGCTTATATCGACACGTTGCGCGATCGTCGCATTTTGCAATTGCGTCAAAGCAATGTGAATATTTTGCAGGGCCAGTTGCGAGCAACGAATGAGCGTTTTAAAGCTGGTGAATTAACGAAAACCGACACTGCGCAAGCCCAAGCAAGCTTGGCTGGAGCCCAAGCCGCAATGGCCACAGCTGTTGCAGCCGTGCGCGCAGACGAAGCTTCTTATCAACAATTCATTGGCCACAAGCCAAACAAACTAGCCCCCGCACCTTTGGCGAAGGCACCGCCAACACTGGACGCATCGCTTCAAATTGCCCATGAAACCAATCCGAATATTTTGGCTGCGGCTCAAAATATCGACGTTGCTGAACACACGGTGAATGTTGTTTTTGGTGATTTACTTCCTTCGGCGTCGCTGAATGGTCGTTTTGATTCCTACCACAATTTGTCTGGCGTAACGGGCCCGAGTGCTGCACCGCTTTCTGACCAATCTTTTACCGTGCAAGGCCTTCTCACAGTTCCAATTTATGAAGCTGGTTTAACGTATTCGCGTGTGCGGCAAGCCAAAGAAAACGTCAGCCAATCGAAATTAAAAGCCATTGATGCCGTGCGCACGGTTCGCCAAGGCGTTGCCAGTGCTTGGGCAAGGCTTGTGGCTGCGCGTGAAAGTGTTGCCGCTAATCTCACCCAGCTTTCGGCATCACAGCTTGCTTTAAATGGTGTGCGCCAAGAATATGCGGTTGGTTCGCGTTCAACGATTGATATTCTCAATGCCGAAGCGCTTTTGTTGAATGCGCAAATTGCATTGGTTTCTTCCCAGCATGATCAATTGCTTGGTTCATATCAATTGCAAGCGGCGATGGGCCATTTAACTGCACAACATTTGCGTTTGGGCCCAGTTTATAACCCCAACGAACATTACAATGATGTCCGCAACAAGTGGTTTGGGCTCAGCACTGAACATTGATTCAGTGGAATAGTTATTCCGCTTATCGACATCATGGTGTGCATCAACTAGATTGCAACGAGGGGCAGGGAGGTCTTGACCCCAGTACTTTGTAAAATTGGTAAATTTTGTGGCTGTTGAACCCCGCGTAGAAGATTTATTGGCGACAATCAGGCTTGCCATCGATAGCGATATCAATGAGCTTGATCGAACATCGCCTTCGCGCACAAACGCACAGTCTTCTGGAACATTAACACGCGGCTCGATTAGAGAAATGCGGGTGAGTTATGATCAACAGCCAGCCAATGTGACTGAAAGCCTTTCATCATTGCGCGACCGTGTTGGCCGCCAGAAAATTGAAAATAAAGTTTCGGTGCAAAATACGATTGCATCACCAAAGCCTGCGGCCCGGGCCAATCTTAAGCCTGATGGAATTGGCAGCATATTGGCGGGTGATTCTTCAAGGCCGCCGCGCATTCAGCCACCGCTTCTGCGGGCCAGCTATATTGATGACGAACCGTTGCCAGAGCCAGCCTATGAGCAAGCACCCCTTGAAAACACTTGGGTAGAGCCAGCACCTGAACCCTATTACGAACCGCAAAACTATCAGCCGCAGCCATATCAACCTCAAGCGTTAATGTCGCCGCAGGCTGCCTATGATGCACAAAATTCATTTCAGGCTTTAACCGACACGCTTATGGCCCGTGCCTTGGGAGACACCGACATTGACGGCATGGCCCGAGACATGTTGCGGCCCATGTTGAAAAACTGGCTAGACGATAATCTGCCCCCGCTGGTTGAAAAACTTGTGCGTGAAGAGATTGAACGCGTGGCACGCCGGGGCCGCTAAGCGGCATTCTCAAACACGTTGCGAATGCGGCATAAGTCGTGTTTAAGCGGGCAAATTCATTCATATAAAGAATCTTGCCATGGCCCTTGATACCAAATTTAATCCCGCTGAAATGGAAGCCCGCCTGTATGAGCAATGGGAAAATGGCGGCTATTTTAAGCCCGGCCGCAAACCAAAGGCTGAACCTTTCACCATTGTAATTCCGCCACCCAATGTTACGGGCTCTCTGCATATGGGCCATGCGTTAAACAACACGATTCAGGATATTTCAGTTCGCTTTGAACGCATGCGCGGCAAGGACGTGCTTTGGCAACCAGGCACAGACCATGCAGGCATTGCCACACAAATTGTGGTTGAACGGTTGCTTGCCAAAGAAGGTAAAACCAACCGAAAAGAAATGGGCCGCGATGCGTTTTTAAAACGCGTGTGGGAATGGAAGGCCGAATCTGGCGGCATTATCACACAACAATTGCGCAGGCTTGGCGCTTCGTGTGATTGGAGCCGTGAACGCTTCACCATGGATGAAGGCCTTTCATCCGCTGTGCGCAAGGTTTTCGTGCAGCTTTATAAAGAGGGCCTGATTTATAAAGACAGCCGCTTGGTGAATTGGGACCCGGTTCTGGAAACCGCCATCAGCGATTTGGAAGTTGAAACCCGAGACACCAAGGGTGCCATGTGGAGCTTTGCTTATCCACTAGCTGATGGGCCGATTGATGGGGTTGCTGAAATTGTCATTTCAACAACGCGGCCCGAAACCATGTTGGGCGATGGCGCGGTGGCAGTTCATCCTTCTGATGAACGCTATAAAAATTTGATCGGCAAAATGGTGCGTCTGCCCATTGCTGATCGTTTGATTCCCATTATCGCTGATGAATATCCCGATCCAGAATTTGGAACGGGTGCTGTGAAAATTACCGGCGCACATGATGAGAATGATTTTCATGTGGCCAAGCGTCATAACATTCCATTGATTGTGTTGATGGATAAAAAAGCGCGAATGATTTCGAATGCCGAGAATCATGTGCCAGAGCGTTTTGATGGAGTTGATCGTTACAAAGCCCGCGAAATGATTTTGGAAGAAATTGAAGCGCTGGGTTTTTATCGCGGCAAGGAAGAGCGGATGATTCCGCAACCCTTTGGAGATCGCAGCAACGTGGTGATCGAGCCGATGTTAACAGAGCAGTGGTATGTAAACGCTGCTGAACTGGCCAAGCCAGCCATTGAAGCCGTAGAGCAGGGCAAGACGAAATTTGTGCCCGCCAATTGGGATAAAACTTATTACGAATGGATGCGCAACATTCAGCCGTGGTGTATCTCGCGCCAGCTGTGGTGGGGTCATCAAATTCCGGCTTGGTATGGGCCTAAGATTACTCAAGGCAAGATTCAATTTGATCCAAATGCTGCGGAAATCTTTGTAGCCGAAACACAACAAGAAGCAATTTTAAAGGCAGAGAAACATTATGGTAAAAAGGTGCAAGTTGTTCAAAGCCAAAATGAGTCTCAAAAAATTCAGTATGGGCAAAGCGAAAAACCAACTGACAGTTTTATTGCTATTTGGCGGGACGAAGACGTCCTAGACACATGGTTCTCGTCTGCTCTTTGGCCGTTTTCAACATTGGGCTGGCCAGAGCAAACGCCTGTTCTGGCAAAGCACTATAAAACCGATATTCTCGTCACCGGTTTTGACATAATCTTCTTCTGGGTGGCCCGCATGATGATGATGGGTTTGCACTTCATGGACGAGGTGCCTTTTCACACGGTTTATATTCATGGCTTGGTTCTGGATGAAAAGGGCCAGAAAATGTCCAAGGTTAAAGGCAATGGCATTGACCCGTTGGAGATGATCAATGAATTTGGTGCTGATGCTTTGCGCTTCACGCTTGCCTCACAAGCCACCCAAGGCCGCGACATTCGTTTTGCCAAGGCGCGGGTGGAAGGCTATCGCAATTTTGCAACCAAGCTGTGGAACGCTGCGCGTTTTGCAGAAATGAACGGCGTTGTGCGCGATGAAAATTTTGATCCGCTGGCCGCACGCGTGACTGTTAATCGCTGGATTGCGGGAGAGGCTTCGCGCACGCGTGATTTAGTCACCACGGCGATTGAAGACCAGAAATATAATGAGGCGGCCGCCGCACTTTATCAATTCGCATGGAATGTTTATTGCGATTGGTATGTTGAATTGATCAAACCAATTCTGACTGGAAGCGATGAGATTGCCAAGGCCGAAACCCGCGCCTGTGCGGCTTGGGCCTTTGAGCAGATTTTGCATCTGCTTCACCCTATCATGCCATTCATCACTGAAGAGCTTTGGGGCAAAACTGCTGCGCGTTCACACATGTTGATTGATGGCACATGGCCCACATATGAAGGTTTGGGAGATGCAAAAGCTGATCAAGAAATGAATTGGGTTATCCGGCTTATTTCTGAAGTGCGTTCTGTGCGCGCTGAAATGAATGTGAATGCTGGTGCGAAAATTCCGTGCGTCATCGTGGGTGCTGGCCACGAAACACGCCGCAGGGCAGGCGCTTGGGAAGCCGAGATTATGCGCTTGGCGCGTTTATCGTCGCTGATGTTTGAGGAAGCCGTGCCAACTGCTTCTGCCCAAATTGCGCTTGATGAAGCCACGGTGGCCTTACCGCTTGAAGGAATGATCGACTTTGCAGCGGAACGCGCAAGGCTTGCCAAAGAGCTGGACAAAGTGGCCAAAGATATTGGTGTAATCGACGGTCGATTGAATAACGCGGTTTTCGTTGCCAAAGCACGGCCCGAAGTGTTGGAAGAAAGCCGCGAATTGCGTGAATCGTTAGAGGCGAAAAAGGCCAAGTTAGGTGAAGCAGTTAAGCGATTGGGTTGAGGGCCAAGATCGCTTCATTAAGATCGCTTCATGCTGTCTTAGGCTTCAACCCCCACAATAAACAACACCGCGTGATCTTGCGCGTCACAGCCTTTTACCAGTGGCATTTTTTCGCCAGGGGGAACGGGAAACCGCGCTGGGTCTACCATGCCGGGGGTGCAGGCTGTGCTGCCTTGGCTTGCCGTATAACGCGCGGCGCGGCAACGCAAATGAGTGACATCATAAAGGGTTGCGCCATCAGCCAATTCCCAGCGTTGTTCGCCTTTCGCGTCTTTTGGAAAAATTGTTAAAACAGTTTCAACTGCGCGATCACCCGTCACAACATAGCGACCAGCGGGCACGCTGGGTGAAGGTTGTTCCATAATCAAGCCATGTTCTTCAAGCCACCAGACTTTTGGATCAAATGACCATTTTGCCGGTGCCACACCGCTTGCCAATAAATCATTATATTTTTCAAGCCGCACACCGCGTGGGCCGGGATCAAGTGTCCACAGGCCCCATTTTTCTGCACCCGTGCCGCTTTTTGCCTTAGGCTCGCCCAAGGCCGCAAGAAACTGCGTGGGAATGGGTTTGAAATTGGCCGCGTTAAATGCGCGGGCAGGGCTTGCCAAAGCCAATGCGGAAAAGGCCAAAAAGTTTCTGCGTCTCATGGTGGGCACTCCAATTCAATATAAGTATACGCGAATTGAGAGTGGGCGGATGCAACAAAAAAAAGGCCAGAGTTTCCTCTGGCCTTTGTGTTTTTTTAACAGCGCTGATTAGCAGCTGTAATACATGTCGAATTCCACGGGATGTGGAGTCATGCGATAACGGTCTTGTTCTTCTTGCTTCAGCTCGATGTAGCTTTCGATCTGGTCTTTGCTGAACACGCCGCCCTTGGTCAGGAATTCGTGGTCGGCGGCCAAGCTGTCCAAGGCTTCTTGCAAGCTTCCGCATACGGTTGGAACCTTGGCCAATTCTGCTGGTGGCAGATCATACAAGTTCTTGTCCATTGCTGGGCCTGGGTGAATTTTGTTGTTGATGCCATCAAGGCCCGCCATCAAAATTGCTGAGAAGCAGAAATATGGGTTTGCCGTTGGATCTGGGAAACGAACTTCAACGCGTTTTGCTTTCGGGTTCGAGGTGAACGGAATGCGGCACGAGGCAGAGCGGTTGCGTGAAGAATAGGCCAACAACACAGGCGCTTCATAGCCCGGCACCAAACGCTTATAGCTGTTGGTGGATGGGTTGGTGAAAGCGTTCAGCGCCTTGGCGTGCTTGATAACGCCGCCGATGAAATACAAGCAAAGTTCAGAAAGATCAGCATATTCTTTGCCGGCCATCATGGGTTTGCCTTCCTTCCAGATCGAGAAGTGGCAATGCATGCCCGAACCGTTATCGCCAAATACAGGCTTTGGCATGAACGTGGCGGTTTTGCCATAAGCGTGGGCCACGTTGTGGATCACATATTTATAGATTTGCATGTGATCGGCAGCGATTGTCAGAGGTTGGAACTTGGTTCCAAGTTCGTGTTGTGAAGAAGCCACTTCATGGTGGTGTTTTTCAACAGCCAAGCCCATTTCGCCCATCACAGAAAGCATTTCGCCACGCATGTCTTGGGCGCTGTCCATTGGGTTCATGGGGAAATAGCCGCCCTTGGTGCGCATGCGGTGGCCCATGTTGCCACCTTCATAATCACGGTCTGAATTCTTGGGCAATTCAACGCCATCAAGTTCAAAGCCGGTCTTGTATGGGTTGGTGGAGAATTTAACATCGTCGAAAATGAAGAATTCTGCCTCAGGGCCAACAAAAATTGTGTCACCCAATTTGGTGGATTTCAAATAGGCTTCGGCACGTTTGGCAATCATGCGTGGGTCGCGGGCATAACCTTCGCCTGTGCCTGGATCAATAATATCACAGAACACGGCCATTGTTGTTTGTGCATAGAAGGGGTCCATGTGAATGGACGCGGCATCAGGCATCAAAATCATGTCTGATTCATTGATGGCCTTCCAGCCCGAGATGGACGAGCCGTCAAACATCAGGCCTTCTGTCCATGCATCTTCATGCATTTGAGAAATATCCATGGTGAGATGTTGCATCTTGCCGCGTGGATCAGTGAAACGCAGATCGACGTATTTCACGTCCTTGTCCTTGATCATTTTCAAGGCGGCCGCAATGTTAGCTTTTTCAGTTGCCATAGATGTAAGTCCTCTGTTTGACTAGATTTAAAGTTTTTTGTTTTCGTTAGAGTGCGTCGTTGCCAGATTCGCCGGTGCGGATGCGGATAGCTTGTTCGATAGTGGAAATAAAGATCTTGCCATCACCAATGCGGCCAGTGCGGGCGGCATTTTGGATGGCTTCCACAGCCTTGTTCACCAAATCATCGGGCACAACAATTTCAAGCTTCACTTTGGGAAGAAAATCCACCACATACTCTGCCCCGCGATAAAGTTCGGTGTGGCCTTTCTGGCGGCCAAAGCCTTTTGCTTCAGTGACAGTGATGCCCTGAATGCCAACGGCTTGAAGTGCTTCTTTCACTTCATCCAGCTTGAACGGCTTGATGACGGCTTCGATTTTTTTCATAAATGGGCCTCTTCTTGGTTCAGCGATAGAATGCAGGGCGTGTGCCAGTTAAGTGTTATAATGATTCCAGCATCTTAGCATGTTTTGATGTTTATTTGCGCATCAAAACTGCATAAAAAATATGCAGTAAGATTAAAACATGGGCACAGTTTTGTTGCGTCGATTTTGCAGTCGAATTTGGTCGGTTCAGCTTTAGCGCACAAAGCACAAGAGAGCTTCTGTCAAATCCATGAATGTTCTGAGCGGAACAATGCAAAGGCCTGGGCGTTTTCATGTCAGGCAACACCAATGTGAAACTTGAAAGGAAAATGATGATGACACAACTTGAAAATGAACGCGATTATGAAGCACGTGTGCGTGCAACACGCGTGGGTTTAATGGATGATGAAACTGAACTCGATCGAACGGCGCCATTTGCCACAACCCAGCGCGATGTTCTCAGTCGCGGTGTTGTTAGAGGCCCAGATTTTGAAGGCTTGGATATTGTGGCCTTTTCGCTGGGTTCCCTGATGATGTTGGGGCCATTGGTGGCCTATGCAGTGGGATTGGGTGCTTGAAGCTCTTAAAAGTGAATTCAGCCAACACGAACAGTCTTTAAGTTTCTTAGACTGGCGTACGCGTAAATCAGAATGTGTTTATCTGAGCATAAGCAGCGGTGCAAACGCATCGCTGTTTTTGTGTCGTTGAAAGAGCTAAATCAGCTTTCAATCTGACAAGGCCTCTTGTAGAGAGCTTTTCATTCAGATTCTGAGGAGCGCACATCATGGCTAAAGCCGTCACAAAAAAACATAAGATTGCATTGCTGACAGCAGGCGGATTGGCCCCTTGTTTATCTGCTGCGGTTGGTGGATTGATTATGGAATATTCAAAAAAACTGCCTAAGGCGGAAATCATTGGATATCGCAACGGCTATATGGGTTTGCTCAAAGGCTGGTCGGTTAACGTAACTCCAGCGGTGCGCAAATCTGCGGCCATTATGCTAACCCATGGTGGTTCACCCATTGGCAACAGCCGTGTGAAACTGACCAATGTGAAAGATTGTATCAAGCGCGGCTTGGTGGTTGAGGGGCAAAACCCGCTTCATGTTGCAGCAGAGCAATTGGTGAAAGATGGTATTACTATTTTACATACGATTGGCGGCGATGATACCAACACCACTGCGGCGGATTTGGCGGCCTATTTGGCTTCGAATAATTATAACCTAACCGTTGTGGGGCTGCCCAAAACAATTGATAACGATGTCATTCCCATCAAGCAAAGTTTGGGCGCTGTGACTGCAGCAGAGCAGGGCGCTATTTTCTTTGAAAACTCAATCAATGAACAATCCACAAACCCGCGCATGCTGCTCATCCACGAAGTGATGGGGCGCAATTGCGGTTGGCTGACAGCGGCCACGGCAGATGTTTATCGCAAGCGTCTGAAGAAGCAAAAATTTGTGCCAGATTTTAACTTGTCGATGGCGCACAAAGACATTGATGCTGTTTACATTCCTGAATTGGCCATTGATCTTGAAGCAGAAGCCAAGCGCCTTAAAAAAGTGATGGATAGCAAAGATTGCGTGACCATTTTTCTAAGCGAAGGTGCGGGCGTTGAAGACATTGTTGCTGAAATGCAAGCCCGTGGCGAAGAGGCAGCGCGTGATGCGTTTGGCCATGTGAAGATTGATTTGATTAATCCCGGCCAATGGTTTGCAAAGCGCTTTGCCGAACTGGTCGGGGCTGAAAAAACTTTGGTGCAAAAGTCAGGTTATTTTGCACGGTCTTCAAAAGCCAATAAGGAAGATTTGGCACTGATTAAAAAGATGGTGTTGGAAGCCGTAAAAAATGGCCTTAAAGGCGTTTCCGGTGTGATCGGCAATGATGAAGAAAAACGCGGCGCACCCCTGCGTGCTGTAGAGTTTCCGCGCATCAAAGGTGGTAAGAATTTCAACACCAATGAAAAGTGGTTTGGCCAAGTGCTTAAAGAAATCGGCCAACCAAAAGGAAAAGCAATCTCAGTTAAGCATTGATCAGCGGAAGTTTAAGATACTCTGGGCATGCCTGTTCGAATTAGCGCGCAGCCCAGAGCAGACCTCGCTCTACAATTGTTTTCATTTGCGGAACGGCAAATTCATCGGCCGTGTGACCCAGTGCTGAATAAAAAACCCGCGCCTTACCATAACGCTTTTTCCACACAACGGGCATCACCACGCCTTTGATGAAATCGCAATGCGTGCCGTCAAATGTTGTTGTGGCAAGAATTTCCACGGCTGGATCATAGTGCATGTAATATTGCTCAGACGTATAATCAAAATCACCAATGCCCAGCATCACCGGGTCATTGGGTTTTGAAATATTGATACGGTAATCGATGATATTGCCGGGGTGAGAAACCCATTGGCCGCCCGTCATAAATTGGTATTCAGTTTCGTTACGAAATGAATCGCACATCAAGCCGTGAAAACCACCAAGGCCCACGCCGCCGCGCACAACATCACACAAATGGGCCACTTCTTCTTTGCCAATTGTCGACATGGTGATCATTGGCACAATAAGGCTCAGCGTTGTGATGGCAGGGTCTGCGAATGCGTTTGTCGATGTTTCCACGCGCACGTCAAAATTGTTCTGTTCCAATATTTCACGCACGACGTTGGCTGAACGTTCTGGCGTGTGGCCTTCCCAGCCGCCCCAAACAATAAGTGCTGTTTTCTTGGTCATCTTAATGCGCCCGCTTCGCTTTCAATGTGTAACGTTGCTGTTTTTTATCAAATCCGGTGAAATAGTCGCTGATTTGTGGATGACGTATCGGATCATCATTTTCATCAACCAATAGGTTCTGTTCAGACACATAAGCCACATATTCGGAATCATCATTTTCAGCCAGCAGATGATAGAACGGTTGATCTTTTGAAGGCCGAACTTCGGGCGGAATTGACGTCCACCACTCTTCCGTGTTGTTGAACACGGGGTCCACGTCAAAAATAACGCCGCGAAAAGAAAATAATCTGTGGCGCACCACTTGGCCAATATGGAACTTTGCTTCGTTACGAATATTCATCATACAAAATTGCCCTTTTGTGCATAAATTTGCAAGTGTCGTTTGGATGCAGGCAACGCCCACTCACTTGGGGCTAAGTTTTATCGCATCGCGAATGGCAAACCCAAAGCGGGCGATAAGCCTTGCCGCATGGCCAATCCGCGTAAGGGTGAAAATTTGGCAATGGCGGCCAGCCCGCCTGCGCGCGCCATGTTAAAAGGCAGAAGCCCAGACAAAAGCGAGCGGTTGAGAAGTGCTACCATTTGCTGGCGTGGCAACACATCGGCCCGGCGCAAACCGTTATATTTCGTGCAAATGTTTTCGGCGCCTGCATCGGCAGAACCAATAATCAAATCTGCGGCTTGGGCGGCATCACGAAGCGATAGGTTCAACCCTTGGGCACCAATGGGGGGCAGAGCGTGGGCAGCTTCGCCAATTAAAATTGCCCGATTTTTTGCAAAAGATGTGGCACGCTGGCTTTGCATTTGAAATGTTTTGCGCGGGCCGATGTTGGAGATTTTCCCTAATAAGCCATGGCTTTCGAGTTGAATTTCTATTGCCAGTTGGTTGTCTGTCAGCGCCATCAATTCAGCCATGCGGGCAGGGCGTTCCATCCACACCAAGCTTGAACGATTGCCCGGCAATGGAACTGTGGTGAAGGGGCCAGCGGATTTGTGAAATTCGGTTGAGATAAAATCATGGCGGACAGAATGTTCAAAACTTGTGGCCAAGGCCATTTGGTCAAACCGTTCGGTTTCAATGTCAAAGCCCAATTGTTCGCGAAGTTTTGATTTGGCACCATCAGCGATCAAAATAACCTCAGCGGTGAGCGTTTGGCCTGCGTCAGTCTTAACCGTGATCTGGCTTTCGCGGGTTTCAACGGATGCAGATGTACCTTCGATAAACACCACACCCAGTTCTTGGGCGCGGGCCTGCAACGCTGGAACCAATTTTGCTAAGGGAACATTCCAACCGAATTCTTCAAGGTTCATCTCCCGCGCGGAAAATTCAACGCGAGGGGCTGCAAACATATTTCCGGTGTCGTCAACCAAGTGAAGTTGTTTTAATGCCGCACAATGCGATTGCAAATCGCTCGGCCACAGACCAATAAATTTCAGCATCTGCATGGCGGGCTGCATCAAAGCGGTTGTGCGCGGGTCATCCACAAAAGGGGGGGCGATAATGGCGCATTTCACGCCATCTAAAGCCAGTAAAACTGCGGCACTTAATCCCGCAGGGCCGGCACCCGATATGATTGCCTTAAAGTCTGTCATCACACTTTCGGTGTTGTGTTTATCATGCTGCTGCGTTTTAAAAACGTGTCGTGAAATGCGGCAAGGTTGGGTCTGGCATTTCGCCAGTTCAAAGCCGCATGACGAAGGTCAATATAGCCCAACACAACTGACACTGCGATTGTGCCCAGTGTCACATCTTTGAAATGTTCGTGCCACTTGTTTTCAAGTTCATCAAGGCAGGCATTGATGCGCGCCTTCACGCGTTCGGCATACTCTGGCCAGCGATGGCCCTCGGGCCTAGCAAATGTTTCATAACGCAAGGCAACCGCAGCATCGCCCAAACCTTGGGCCAATGCCAGCAATGTTAACACATGGAAATGTTGGTTGCCTTCGTCTGGTAATAAGGATTTATTGCCCGCAACATGGCAAATGTATTCCATTATCACCCGACTGTCATAAATTGCGTGGCCGTGGTTGGTTTCCAAGATTGGGATTTTACCAATGGGTGAAAGTGCCGCCAAGGCCACGTTGATCTCGTGTGGTTTTGAACTGGCGCTCACCAGTTGCACGCGCTGCTCAATGCCCGCTTCAATGGCTGTGGCCATGCACATGCGCACGAAGGGCGATAAAAGATCACCGTGAAGTTTCATGGGGTTTTTCCTTCTGGCTGCAGTTGGCCTGGATTGAAGGTCATCGAGGGGTCTCTGTCAAAGAAAAAAGCGGGGCGAAGCGTCATTTCATGCCAGAATGTTGGAAGCAACGGAAAATCTTCAGGCCGGGGCGCATGCCTGAAACCCATGGTATACCAGACCACCAAGTCTTCATTGTTGATGCTGCGTTTTTTGGCCACAAAAGCGGGCAGGCCTTCATCTTTGGTGGAAAGGTTGGGGTAAAGCCCGGCTGACCAATCTTCACCTTCGGCATAGCGGCTGGCCCAAAGCGAATAGGCCGTAAAGCCGGCGCGGCGCTGCGGCGGATCAGCCTGATCAAGCACGGATGTAGCCTGATGATGCGTTTCAATCCAATAGCTGGGGTTATATTTTAGGCCGGTTTTTTCATTGGGGTTGATCACCCGCCAGCTTTCGCCTGCAGACATGTGGTCTGTGCTGATTGGTCCTTCGGCGGCATAGCGATCCGTTTTCATTGTCCACAATGATTTTCGCGTTTGGGCGTCTTTGATTGTGCCAGGAACGATGGTGTCTCTCACCAAAGCGTTCTGGGTTCCATCAATATCAAGATCAAGCCGGAATGAAAAATAATGGTCGTGGTTGGGTGCAATTGTATAGGGCGCAATCAACGCGCCATAACGCGTGGCCTCAGCAGCGGCAGGGTCTTCCATGTCTTTGGCTGTGGTTGATTTGATGGCGTCAAACCCGGTGGCGCCCACGCGCATGGTAATGTTGCCTTGGGGGGAAAACACATAATCCACCACATAATCATAATTGCCCAAGGTTGGAATGTGGCGCACCACAAGTTCGTTTTGGGCAATACCGTTGACTGTTTTTGAACCTGAAGAATAATGCCGCCACGCGGGGTCTCCATTGGCGCGTTCAAACAGGCACAAAGCGCTGGGCCTTGTATAGGTTCCGCCCACATCATTGGGGAACGTAAGGTCCACCATAATGGCGTTAACCGGGCAATCAACGCCGGGCTTTAGCGATGAGATTAAATAGCCCAAGCCAAATTCGCCCGCATCCATAAAAGTGCGATAGCTCCACGTGGGATCAGGATCCATATAGGGCACAAACATTTCAGCAATGTTCATTTGATAGGCAATGTCGCGCAATTTCTTGCCATCATTAAATCGCACCAGATTTAAAATCAGTCCCGCCCGTTTATCGGCGCGCGCATGCATCGACCAATTGGCCCATTTGATATTGAGGTTGCCTGAAAGTTCAAT
>JANXRO010000327.1 GCA_025356765.1 Hyphomicrobiales bacterium
GCGCTTGGCTTTCTCGATCACCATCTCTGCCACTTGCACATGGCGTGTCGCCGGCTCATCGAAGGTCGATGAAATAACCTCGCCTTTAACCGAGCGCTGCATATCAGTCACTTCTTCAGGCCGCTCGTCAATCAACAACACGATCAAATAACATTCTGGATGATTTGTGGTGATGGAATGTGCAATGTTCTGCAGCAATACCGTTTTACCGGTGCGTGGCGGCGCTACAATCAGACCACGTTGACCTTTGCCGATGGGTGCAACAATATCAATCACGCGGGCAGAATGATCTTTGCGCGTGGGATCGTTGATCTCCATCTCCAAACGCTGATCAGGATATAGCGGTGTAAGATTATCAAAGTTAACTTTGTGACGGGCTTTGTCAGGGTCTTCAAAATTTACAGTGTTGGCTTTAATCAAAGCAAAATAACGCTCACCATCTTTGGGCCCACGAATTTGCCCTTCAACCGTATCGCCGGTGCGCAAGGCATATTTGCGGATTTGATTAGGGCTCACGTAAATATCATCAGGGCCTGCCAAATAGTTCGCATCTGCTGAACGCAAGAATCCGAAACCATCTTGCAGAACTTCAATCACACCCTGGCCAATAATTTCGATATTTTGCCCGGCATACGTTTTCAAAATGGCAAACATAAGCTCTTGCTTGCGCAAAGTACTGGCCGCTTCAATTTGCAACTCTTCCGCCAACACCAACATTTCAGCTGGTGATTTGCGTTTCAAATCGGAGAGTTTAATCTCCTTAATTTCAACAATGTCGTTCATCTTCTACTGCTTTGAAAAAATTACGCGAGCCCGAAGCTCAGCAAAACCCGAACGGGATTTCACGCTAATAGCACCATTTGCGCCAAACCAAAACAAAATAATCAGATGGGTTTAACAACCACAAAAATCACAATCCAGATCAATAATAAAGTGGGCACTTCATTGATCATCCGAAAGAAACGTTCTGATCGGATGCGCTTGCCTTTGGCAAATTCCACCAGATATTTTTCCAGCCAGCCATGATAGGCAACAATGCTAATTACGCCCAACAGCTTTGCTGACAGCCAAGGTGTTGACCATGGAATGCCGCCCACAACAACAGTCGCAATACCAGCAATTACAGCAACAACCCCAGCAGGTCGCATGATCGCCTTCATCAACCGGCGCTCCATCATTTGAAACAACGCGTCACTCTCAGAGCCCACGGCTTGGCGGGTGTGATAAACAAACAGCCGAGGCAAATAAAATAAGCCAGCCATCCAAGCGATCACCGCCACAACATGCAATGCTTTAATCCAGAGATAAATCACGCATCACCCTTGCGCACGGCGGCCACAAACTTTGTAACCATTACCGGATCAGTTTGTTGCTGTATCCCATGACCCAAATTGAAAATATGACGATGCGGCGGAACAGAACTTAAAATTCTTTCAACGGCCAGCAACATTTCATCTTCTGACCCCAACAAAAAATCTGACGATAGATTGCCTTGAAGGGCAACATGTCCAGGCAAACTCCTGAAAACTTCTCCCGCGTCTACGTTTTCTTCCACACCCACGGCCGAAGCACCTGTGAGCAGCGCAATTTCACGATGCCCTTGACCCACGCCGCGTGCAAACACAATCACTGGAAAATCAGGATATACAGTGCGAACACCCGCAACAACTGCAGCGATTGGCTCCACCACCACGCGTTGCCTGGCGCTTAGCGGCACGTCGCCTGCCCAGCTATCAAAAATCTGAACAACCTCAGCCCCAGCCTTTATCTGGCCCAGCAAATAGCCAATTGATGAAGCTATCAACTTTTCCATCAGAACTTTGAACCATTCGGGATTCTCCAACGCCACAGCCAAAGCATTTTGACGTTTAGAACTTGCCCCCTCAATCATATAGCTAGCCACAGTCCACGGCCCGCCACAAAAACCGATGAGAGTTTGATGTGTCTTCAACGCTGATTTCACGCGAGAAACCGTTTCCCAAACCTTTTTATAATATTCACCCTCAAGCCCAAGTTCCAGCTTCTGCACGCTGGGCAGATCACTGACTACATCCAGGACAGGCCCTTCACCTTCGCGAAACTCCAAATGAAGCCCCATGGCATGAGGAACAACCAAAATATCTGAAAACAAAATTGCCGCGTCAAAATCATAACGCCATAAAGGTTGCAAGGTAACCTCGCACGCATATTCCGGGTTATAACAAAGCTGAAGAAACGACCCTGCCTTTTCCCTTAAAGCTCTATATTCAGGAAGATAACGCCCAGCTTGTCTCATCATCCATAAGGGCCGTCTGCTTGGCTTTCGTCCTTGAAGAACGTCTAAAATAGGTTTCACCTATCACTCCATAATATAAGAGATAATCTTTAATGCTTCTTCTGTTGGGGTTAGATTAGCAGTGATAAACCCCATAACCCGCATAACAGCCTCATATCCTGTGGAAAAGCAATAAAACAAAATTCGTCTGAAAGATTCATCCTAGGATTCCAACAGTTTCCAACTCAAAGCAAAGACAGTCACATTTTCACATTTTTCTCATTTAAGCTCATAACAACGACCCTACACTCAAAACTTACCCACATCGTCTCCTCATATTGTTGAATCCCCAATTTAAATCAAATTATCCACAATGAACCCACATCCCATGCAACATCCAAAATTAATTTTGGCGTCTCAAAGTAAAACGAGAATGAGGCTGCTTCAACAGGCTGGCATTCAATTCATCGCGCAATCAAGCCAGGTGGATGAAGATCAACTGAAATCTGAAAACACTGATTTGTCGCAGCTTCTCATGGCCAAGCTTCTTGCAAACGCCAAGGCGCTGTCCTTGAGCGGATCCAATCCTAATCATTATGTTTTAGGTGCAGACCAGACATTAAGTTGCGATGACACTTATTTCAGCAAGCCGCGCAACAAAGCAGATGCACGTGAACAACTTCAATATCTGAAAGGTAAAACCCACCAGCTTCACTCGGCCATCACTGTCGTACAGAATGAAAGGGTTCTATTCACCCACGTGGATATAGCCAAAATGACAATGCGGAATTTCTCCGAAAGCTTTCTGGAAACATATCTCAACACAGTTGATCCAGACGTGCTGAATTCCGTGGGCTGTTATCACTATGAAGGACAGGGTATTCAACTTTTTGAAAAAGTTGAAGGTGATTATTTCACAATCCTTGGCCTATCGCTTTTGCCTTTGTTGGCATTCCTGCGTCAAACGGGTATGACCACGGCATGAAAAAAGCCTGTGTCATTGGCTATCCCATCGCCCACTCAAGATCGCCTTTGATCCATAATCATTGGCTGAATACCTATGGCATAAAAGGCATTTATGAAAAGTGCCCCGTTGAACCGGAGAAGCTTGGTGAATTCTTGAGGAATTTAGCAACCAATGGCTATGTTGGATGCAATGTCACCATTCCCCACAAAGAAACAGCCATAAACTTTGTGCAAAATATTGATTCTATTGTCACAAAAACGGGCTCTCTGAACACCATTTACACTGAAAACAATACAATCAAAGCGACATCAACAGATGGCGAGGGCTTTTATCAAAACCTCGTCACTTCACTGGCTGGCTTAAATCTTAACGGAAAGAATGTTTTGATTTTAGGGGCAGGCGGCTCTGCCCGGGCGGTCATCGAAAGACTGTTGCGCGCAGGCGTGGCAAACATTCACATCATCAACCGAACGCAAGCCAGGTCAGAAGAACTGGCCCTGCTGTTTGGCCCAAAAGTCATCGCCAGCCTACCTTTAAACCTTCCCTCTTTGATGCAAACGATGGATCTGTTGATCAACACAACGTCCCAAGGCATGCAAGGTCAGCCAGAACTGGAAATTGATCTAACACCCTTGCCTGCAACTGCCGTTGTGGCTGATCTGATCTATGTGCCACTTAAAACCAAATTGTTGCTGGCCGCTGAAGCGCGCGGCTTAAAAGCAGTGGGCGGTCTTGGCATGTTGCTCCACCAAGCGGTGGTTGGTTTTGAAAAATGGTTCGGCGTCAAACCTGTTGTGACAGACGAACTTTACCGCCTCATTGCTCGCGACATCGATCCGAGTTTTCGCTGATGCTTGTCATCGGTCTCACAGGTTCTATCGCCATGGGCAAATCTGAAGTGGCCAAAATAATAGCCAAACACAACATTCCTGTTTTTGATTCAGACGCCGAAGTTCATAAGCTTTATGACAGTAGGGCCGGGGCAGACTTGATCAGGCCCTTTGTGCCAGACGCAGCAAAAACCGACAAAGTTGACCGCAAGATTATAACGCAGCATGTGTTGAAAGACCCAGAACTTCTCGCTCGGCTTGAAAAAAAAGTTCATGCAGAAATAAAACGCCGCCGTGATATTTTCATTGCCGACGTCAGAAAGACCGGCGCAAAATCTGTGGTTGTTGATACGCCCCTGCTTTTTGAAACAGGCGCAGATAAAGACATGGA
>JANXRO010000330.1 GCA_025356765.1 Hyphomicrobiales bacterium
TGAGGGGCACCAACCAATCACCATTCACGCGGGCCACTTGGGCATAGCCACCGTGATGGCTTTCACCAACACCCCAACCACCCAACACCACATCATCGCCAATCTTCCAACGGGCATGGCTTGAAGCAATCACTTTGCCCGTAAAATCAATGCCAGGAATCATCACATCGTTTCGCAAGATCTGCGCTTTTCCAGTTATGGCCAAACCATCTTTATAATTCACCGATGAATGCGAAACACGAATTGTCACGTCGCCATCCATCAACTGGTCTGGCTTCCATTCTTCAACGTCAACAGATTGACCCTTCTCTGTTTTTCGCACTACCAAGGCTCGAAATTTTTCCATCATCAAAACCTTACTGGTTGGCCAAAGGCTTGCGCTGCCATTTCACCCTGCCACATGGCAAGGCAGCCGCGAACAAATGTGCCAACCGGCCACCCTTGCACTTTCACGCCATCATATGGCGTCCACCTGCTGCGGCTTTGAATCCATTTATTTGCAATAGTTTCACGGCGCTTCAAATCCACAATCGTAAAATCAGCATCATAGCCTTCAGCAATCCTGCCTTTGCCTTGAATGCCAAAAATGCGCTGAGGGCCAGCTGATGTTAAATCCACCAAGCGCTGTAAGCTCAAGCGCCCAGCGTTCACATGATCCAGCATGATGGGCACCAAGGTTTGAACCCCCGTCATGCCTGAGGGTGATTGCGGATAAGGCTTGGCCTTTTCTTCCAGCGTGTGGGGCGCATGGTCTGAACCCAACACATCCACCAAACCAGATTGAATGGCCTTCCACAGTGCATCGCGGTGGCGGGCTTCGCGCACCGGTGGGTTCATCTGAAGTTTGTTGCCAAGCGTTGCGTAATCATCTGCTGATAATGTCAAATGATGTGGTGTCACTTCCACCGTGGACACATCCCGCGCGGCCGCCAACAAGGGCAATTCTTCTGCGGTCGAAATATGCAAAACATGAATGTGTTTATTGTACTTTTTTGCAAGGCGCAAAAGCCGCTGGGTTGAAAGCACTGCGGTTTCTTCATCGCGCCAGATGGGGTGTGATGATGGATCGCCTTCACGTTGATACTTTACCCGCTCGCGCAAACGCATTTCATCTTCACTGTGAAATGCGGCACGGCGTGTTATTTTGGATATGATGGCATCTAGGCCCGCTTCATCCTCCACCAGCAAATCGCCTGTGGATGACCCTGCAAACACTTTAATTCCGGCAGAGCCTTCAAGTTTTTCAAGCGCAGATATTTCCGCCACATTCTCGCGCGTGCCGCCCACATAAAAAGCAAAATCACAAAACATGCGGTTTCGTGCGCGAGAAATCTTATCGGCCAAAGCTTCAGCCGTTGTGGTGGTTGGCTTGGTGTTGGGCATTTCGAAAACTGCTGTCACCCCACCCATAACGGCAGCGCGGCTTCCGGTTTCCAAATCTTCTTTATGGGTGGCACCGGGTTCACGAAAATGCACCTGGCTGTCGATAACGCCTGGCAAAATGTGCAAGTTTCGGCAATCCAAAACCTCGGCCGCTTTAAAGCCAGACATATCACCAAGGCCAACAATAAGCCCTTGGTGAACGGCAATATCGCCAATCCCTTCGCCGTTATGGTTAACGATGGTTCCGCCCTTTAAAATGAGATCAATGTTCGCCACGGGCAATCCTTGCTTCATATGCTGGCATTTCGTAAATGGTTGTGATGGCCATGGCAACTGCAATGACAACCAACCCTGTAAATATCAACGCGCGCGCCACCATTCGCCTGAAGGGCGAAGGCATATTGCCGTTTTTGCACAATATTCTGACCTGTAACGTTCTTGACTTGAAAACTGGCCAAACTGTTTATGGAGCACTACTTTCCCCACAGGGAAAAATTCTGCACGATATTTTTATTACCAATGTAGATGATATAATTTGGATCAACTGCGCCGCATCGGGGCTGCATGATTTGATTGGCAAGCTGAAACTCTATCGCCTACGTGCCAAGTTTGAGATTGAAGCAATGCCAGCAGATGCCCCCTTCCATGTGCAAGACATGCGCCATCCTGATCTGGCCAAACGCGTTGCATTTTCAGAAGATTATGAACGGGTTCGGTATCATTTAGGCATTGCAAACTCCGCTGAAATTGGCAGCGGCAAACTGTTTCCCCATGAAGCAAATTTTGATCAAATGGGTGCCGTGAATTTTGATAAGGGCTGTTACATTGGCCAAGAAGTTGTTTCCCGCATGCATCATCGCAGCACAGCACGAAATCGCATTTTGCCGCTGACATTCGAAAATGATCAGCCTACGGATGATTTATCAATCACGGCAGGCGAAACAATCGTCGGAGAAATTCTGGGCCGCAATGGAATGCTGGGCTTGGGTTTAATCCGGCTTGATCGACTGGCTGAGGCCACCGCGCCTTTGCTGAATGCTGGCAAGGGCGTTTACGTCAAAAAGCCAGATTGGGTTAAATATGACGTCACCATTCCGGCGGTGGCCACGTGAGTGCAGCACTTCACCCAGACGGAATGAGCCGTTGCCATTGGTGTGGCAGCGACCCGCTTTACGTGCACTACCACGACACCGATTGGGGAGTGCCTGAATATGACAGTCGCGCCCTTTTTGAAAAACTAATTTTGGATGGTTTTCAGGCCGGCCTTTCGTGGATTACGATTTTAAAAAAACGCGAAAATTTCCGAGCCGCATTTGATGGCTTTGAGCCCACCAAAATTGTTGCATATAATGGTCAAAAAATCGAAAGCCTAATGCAAGACACAGGAATTGTGCGCAACCGCTTGAAGATTGTCGGTGCCATTAAAAGCGCTGAAGCCTATTTGAAGATTGATGATTTTTCGGCCTATCTCTGGAACTTCACCAACGGGAAGCCAATTCAAAATGAATATGATGGCCCCGGCCAAGTGCCCACCAACAATGCATTGAGTGAAAAAATATCGAAGGACCTGTTGGCCAAAGGTTTCAAATTTGTGGGCCCCACAATCGTCTATGCTTTTATGCAAGCCACGGGCTTTTATAATGATCATATGACATCATGCCACCGCCACATGGCGGTGAAACGCTTGGTGCGTTAAATGGCCCGCGCATGGCAACGCATGCTTTCTGGCCGCAGATTGGATCTGCTCGACCCTTCTCCCCTTGATATTGAAATTGAAGATATTGCCCATGGCTTGGCGCGTGTGGCGCGCTGGAACGGCCAAACCAAAGGCGACAATGCATTTTCAGTCGCCCAACATTGTGTACTGGTTGAAGCTATTTTCGCCCATGGCAACACCGAAAACACCAATCCACAAAGATTGGCAGCCCTACTCCATGATGCGGCTGAATATGTGGTGGGTGACATGATCTCGCCGTTCAAAGCGGCTTTGGGATTGGACTATAAGGTTTTTGAAAACCGATTGATGGCGGCCATTCACATTCGTTTTGGGCTGCCTGCCCAAAGTGAAATGGCACTAACTGCCGCCATCAAACAAGCAGATAAAATGGCAGCATTTTTGGAAGCCACTCAATTGGCGGGCTTTGAAGTGGCTGAAGCTGAAAAGTTTTTTGGAAGGCCAAAGGGATTATCAGGGGCTGGCTCGCAACAATTTCATGCGCTTGTGCCTCTAAAGCCGATTGATGCTGCAAAGCTTTATCTCAACCGCTTTGAGGATTTGGTATGATTATTGTTTGCGGCCTATCTCACGCACAAAGCCAAATCACTGCCTTGAACGCAAAATCTGTGATCGGCATTTTAAGCCCTGAATCTGTGCACCCAGTTTATGAAGGAATTGCGCCTCAGCAACACTTGCGTCTGTCGTTCAATGATATCGATGCTGAAACGCCGGGCCTCCAATCAGTGCAAATGACTGATGCAGAAAAACTTGTTTCGTTCATAAGGGCGTGGAAAAAAGATGCACCATTGCTCATTCATTGTTGGGCCGGCATTAGCCGCTCTACGGCCACGGCCTTTGCGGCGATGTGCATTTTAAAG
>JANXRO010000335.1 GCA_025356765.1 Hyphomicrobiales bacterium
TGAACTGCGCCGTGTCTAGAAGTGCGCCTTTTGTGCATATCACACGACCAGCAACTCTATGGGCAAACTTGGCAGCATTGCTGGGCGTATTGTTGGCCATGCGAGCGGCAATGTATCCACCATTAAAACTGTCGCCCGCACCCGTGGTATCAACCACACCTTCCACAGATTCCGGCGGCACGGTAATTAAATCGCCATCAGCCATCACCAAGGCGGGCTTTGCCCCATCTTTCACGACAATTTCTGAAATGCCATAGCCCGCTATTCGTTTTAAGCAATCGATGGGCAGGCTGTCACCGAACACCGCCTGTTCGTCTTCAAACGTTGGCAGTGCCAGTGTTGAAACTTTGTAGCCTTCGATGGTGCTGGATTTCATCTCCGAATCTGAGCGCCATAATCTGCGGCGGGAATTTGAATCGAACGCGATTACAGCACCCGCCACCTTCATATCATGCAAAACCGATAGAAAAACCGCGCGGCTCTCTGGTGATAATATAGCCAGCGTTATGCCGGAGAAATAAATATAGTCAAAATTCAACAAGGCTGAACGCAAAACTGATTCATCATTGGCAAAAAGCTTTGCCGCCGAATGATCTCGCCAATAGGTGAAAGAGCGTTCCGCGCCCGTAAGAGTGATCAGGTAAAGCCCAAGAGTGCGATCAGAAATTTGTTGAACACGTTGCGTTCCAATTCCGTTTGAAGTGAGAAATGCCTTCATATCAAGGGACAGTTGATCCGTGCCAATGGCTGTTAGATAATCAACGTCTGTATTTTCAACTTTGGTGAGCGCACGAACATACCAAGCTGTGTTTAATGTATCGCCAGCAAACCCTAACCGATACAAACCGTTTGCAGCGCTTTGCAGCTCCACCATGCATTCACCAACGCTGACAAATGATTTTTTCTTCATGGCAAATTCTCGATCGCGTTTGGCGTTTGTGTTTTGATCGATGCGAGCAGCGTTTTTCGAGCTGACTTCAAATGGCTTTTACAAGCAAGTTCAATGCGGCTTGGGTCACGGCTGAACAAGGCTTCAATATAATCGAGATGTTCCACAATTGCAGCTTGGTTGCGCTTTCTCTCGTCCACTTTGTTCCACTGATAATGGTAGTGGAAAATGAGAGAGATCAAATCATAAAAATCTACAATGAAGCGATTGTTTGATGCATTGTTGATGAGCTGATGAAATCTTTCATCGAGATCAGAAAAATCATGATATTGTTTGGTGATATTTCGCAACAGCTTTCTGTGTTCTGTTTCAATTTCCTTCAACACAGTCCAAGCTTCTGAATCCAGCGGACGGGTAGCGAATGAAATTGCAGAGCGGGTTTCGAAAAGCTCACGCACTTCGAACAATTCCAAAGCAAAATCGCGGGTGAAGCCGCGGAAGCACCAACCGGAATTAGGGCGTTTTTCAATCAGTTTGAACCTGCTAAAGCGGTTTAGAAATTCACGGATGCCACTGGTGGAAACCCTAAACTGTCTTGCCAATTCAAGTTCATTGATGACGTGGCCTGGCTGAAGATCGGTTCGCAGCATCCACTCCATAAATTTCTTTTCAACTTGTGCAGAAATTGACATGGTTTCTGAGCGCGGGAAAACGTCTTGTTGTTTTGGCCGGCGAAGCAATATTCGATTTGCTCGATCGGCAGATATCACTCCTTTCGCCTCCATTTCGAACAACACTTTGCGCACTGTCGTGCGACTTGCATCGAGTGTGATCTTCAAATTATTTTCGGACGCGATAGTTTCACCGGGGTTCATTAGCGCGAAATTGGCCACCGCCTGATTGTAGGTTCTCTTGAATACTGCGTCGCCCTTCATGGCATCTCCACTCAATCATTATAACTTGCGGCGTATCTTTATCCGGCTTTTTGCCGTTAAAAAACAAATTGACTTCGGAAGTCAATATCGGTCTTTTATCGACAAGAGACAATGACTTTTTTATACCGAGACTTCAATGAAACCCATTTTAACGATCAAAAACGTCCGGAAAAGTTTTGGCCCGGTTGAAGTGTTGCGCGGCGTCGATCTTGATCTTGTTCCCGGTGAAGTGTTGGCACTGGTGGGGGATAATGGCGCCGGCAAGACAACGTTGATCAAACACATCTCCGGGGTTTATCGCGCCGATTCAGGCGAGATCAGCCTGAATGGCAAACTGATGGATTTGTCGTCGCCCGGCCAAGCACGCGAACTGGGGATTGAAACTGTCTACCAGGATCTGGCACTTGCCGATGATCTTTCGGTGGGAGCGAATATATTTCTGGGCCGTGAGCCTATGCGTCGGCTGTTTGGCATACTTCCTTATGTCGATAACCGTCGCATTCGCGAAGAAACCGCTTTGCTACTTGGCAAATTGAACAGTCATATTCCAGCCAAGGCCAAGACGGTTGCGCGTCTTTCCGGAGGGCAGCGCCAAGCCGTTGCGATTGCGCGAGCAATCTATTGGAAAGCAAAAGTCGTGATCATGGATGAGCCTACCGCAGCACTTGCAGTGATGGAGCGGGAGAATGTCATTCGATATGCCCGCGAGCTTGCCGCCTCAGGCGCTGGCGTCATCTACATTGGTCACAATCTGGTCGAGATTCTTGAAGTTGCCGACCGCATTGCCGTGATGTTTCGCGGAACCATCGTTCACATAACAACAGCAGGAGAAACAACGCAGGAGAAGTTGATAAAATATATGACGGGTTACACAGATAAAGAAATTGCCGCTTGACGGCATAACAATTTGGGAGACGTTGAAATGTTCAAGAAAATTACACTCGCAGCATCAGTTGCCACAATGGCACTTATGGCTGTTCCACAAGCTCACGCACAAGACACCATT
>JANXRO010000338.1 GCA_025356765.1 Hyphomicrobiales bacterium
CGCGTGGGCACGGTTGTGGACTCAGGTGAATTTGCGGTGCGTGGTGGGCTCATCGATATTTATCCATCAGGGTTTGATAACCCGGTGCGATTGGATTTTTTTGGCGATACACTCGAATCCATCCGCAGCTTTGATGCGCAATCACAACGCACATTGGTGCAGTTGAAAGAGCTGCGCTTAAACCCCGCCAACGAAGTGTTGTTGGCCAAGCCCGCTTTGGCACAATTTCGCACGGCCTATGCCGCAGCCTTTGGCGGCATGGATTTGAATGACCCACTTTATGAAAGCATCACCAATGGGCGGCGCTATCAGGGCATGGAACATTGGTTGCCGTTGTTTCAGCCCAATTTGGGAACGTTTTTTGACTATGTTCCAGAAGCCGTGTGGTGCTTTGCCAACGAGGTTACGGCCTCCATGCAGGCGCGGCATGAGCAGATTAAAGAATATTATGATGCGCGTAAAGAAGCGCTGCACAAGCAAAGTTTTGGTGCCGCCCCCTATAAGCCGTTGCCACCAGACAGGCTTTATATTTTATCCGCTGAATGGAATGAACTTTGTGCAGACCGAACGGTGGTTGAACAATCACCATTTGAAAGCCCTTCCAGCAGCGCTGTTTCCTTTGAAGGCCGCCAAGGGCGCAGCTTTGCAGCAGAGCGTGCCTTGGGGCAGGGGCAGATTTATGATGCGGTTCGTCTGCACACGGAAGAATTGCGCAAGGCTGGCACACGCTCATTGATTGCCTGTTGGAGCGAAGGTTCGGCTGATCGATTGGCCACCATTTTGCGTGACCATGAATTGGCACCTTTGGTGACGTTAAAAACCTGGGCCGAAGCTTCAAGCATTGAAGTGGGCATTGTTGGCGTTGTTGTTCTGGCGCTGGAACATGGTTTTGAAGCGCCCAGTTTGGCGATTATTTCTGAACAAGATATTTTGGGTGACAGGCTTGTGCGCCGCGCCCGCAAAGCCAAAAAGGCCGCGGATTTCTTATCCGAATTATCGGCCTTGGCGCCGGGCGATTTGATGGTGCATGTTGACCATGGCATAGGCCGCTTTGAAGGTCTGAAAACCATAGACGTTCAAGGCGCACCGCATGATTGTTTGTTGCTGATATATGCTGACAACACGCGGTTGTTTTTGCCGGTTGAAAATCTTGAGCTTCTCTCGCGCTATGGGTCTGAAACCGAAGGCGTGCAACTTGACAAATTGGGCGGCGGTGCTTGGCAGGCCAAAAAGGCCAAGCTTAAACAGCGCATTCGTGAGATTGCTGGCGACCTCATTAAGACAGCTGCGGCGCGTGAATTAAAACCGGGCGATGTTTTGGCACCTGCTGAAGGCGCGTTTGACGAGTTTTGCGCCCGGTTCCCCTATGAAGAAACCGAAGACCAATTGACCGCCATTGAAGCCGTGTTGGAAGACTTGGTGAAGGGCCGCCCAATGGATCGCTTGATCTGTGGTGACGTTGGCTTTGGCAAAACCGAAGTGGCGTTGCGCGCCGCCTTTGTTGCGGCTTATGCCGGAAAACAGGTGGCTGTCGTTGTGCCCACCACATTGTTGGCGCGGCAGCACTTTAAAACCTTCACCGAACGCTTCAAAGGCCTGCCGTTGCGCATTGCACAGGCCTCTCGCCTTGTTGGTGCCAAAGAAATCAAGCTTGTAAAAGCGGGCATGGAAGATGGCAGCGTAGATATTGTTATAGGCACACATGCTTTGTTGGCAGACAGCGTGAAGTTCCGTGATCTGGGTTTGATGATCATCGATGAAGAGCAACATTTCGGCGTGAAGCACAAAGAGCGCCTAAAACAAATGCGCGCCAATGTTCATGTTTTAACATTGTCGGCCACGCCCATTCCGCGCACATTGCAACTGGCGCTTTCTGGCGTTCGGGAAATGTCTTTGATCACCACGCCGCCTTTAGACAGGTTGGCGGTGCGCACCTATATTGCACCATTTGACCCCGTGATTATTCGTGAACACTTGTTGCGCGAGCATTTCCGTGGCGGGCAAAGTTTTTATGTGGTGCCGCGCATTACGGATTTGGACGAGATTGCCGAATTTTTGCGGGAAAATGTGCCAGAGGTTAAATTCCGAACCGCCCATGGCCGCATGCCGCCCACGGAACTGGAAGACATTATGACCGGATTTTATGATCGGGCATTTGACGTTTTGCTTTCCACGACAATTGTTGAATCTGGTCTTGATATTTCAACCGCCAATACGCTTGTTATCCACCGCGCGGATATGTTTGGGCTGGCCCAGCTTTACCAACTGCGCGGGCGCGTTGGGCGTTCAAAACAACGCGCTTATGCCTTGTTCACAACATCATCCAAAAAGCAAATGACGGCCACGGCAGAGCGGCGTTTGAAAGTGTTGCAATCGCTTGATTCATTGGGTGCTGGTTTCAATCTGGCCAGCCATGATTTGGATATTCGCGGGGCTGGCAACTTGTTGGGCGAAGAGCAACATGGCAACATTCGCGAAGTGGGTTTTGAGCTTTATCAGAACATGCTGGAAGAAGCCGTGGCTGCCATGAAAGAAGGCGGCGATGATGAAGTGGCGGAAGGCGCATGGTCACCCACCATTAACATTGGCACTTCGGTTCTTATTCCTGAATCTTATGTTTCAGATTTGCAAGCAAGGCTTGGACTTTATCGGCGCTTGGCTGATTTTACCGAGCAGCAGGATCTTGATGCCTTTGCCGCCGAGTTGCATGACAGGTTTGGGCGCAGACCCGATGAGGTTGACCATTTGCTGGAGATTGTTTCCATCAAGCTTTTGTGCCGCCAAGCCAATGTGGCCACAGTTGATGCGGGCCCCAAGGGTGCCACGGTTTCATTCCGCAATGGCATATTCCCCAACCCTGCCGCCCTGGTGCAATGGATTTCAAGCCAAGGCACATTGGCAAAGCTGCGCCCAGCCGACATGAAGCTGGTGTTCACCCGTGAATGGGATAAGCCCGCACAACGGTTGAAAGGCACACGGTTGTTGTTGCAGAATTTGGTTAAGCTTGCTGCTTGATCAGCTTTCGAATGGTGTCTGCCACCGTTGCTGCATCTTGTGCGCCTGATATGCCATATTTATGATTGAAGATCATGGTGGGCACACCTTGAACACCCATTTCCATGGCCTTTTGCACTTCGGTCAACACAGCAACCTTATCTGTGTCCTGTTTTAGCGAAATGGCAATTTCGTGCCCATCCATGCCACAGGCCGTAGCAATATCGGCCAGAACTTGGATGTTGCCTACGTCTTTGCCATCGCGCCAATAGGCCACAAACAAAGCTTCCACCACGTCTGGTTGTTTGCCCGCACTCATTGACCAGCGGATCAGGCGGTGCGCATCCAATGTGTTTGGCGTTCTGGTAATTTTGTCGAACTGATAGGGCACGCCGTCAGCCGCACCCATGTCTTCAAGCGGTTTGTGAATTGTTTTCAGCCGGGCTTCGCCGAACTTGTCGACCATATATTTATGGCGATCCATGCCTTCTGGCGGAATTGTAGGATCAAGAAAGAAGGGGCGGAAAACAACCTCAATCTTTGCTTCCGGAACCATGGCTATCGCCTTGTCTAGCCTGCGTTTTCCGAGAAAGCACCAAGGACAGATAACGTCTGATATCACATCAATTTGCATTATTTTTTATACCATAAGGTTGTGGTTTCAAAGCCTGTTAGCGGTTGGGCCTCGGGCCTTGCAATATAACTCCAGCGCGCCACCCATTGGCCACCCGCATCATAAAACGGCACGATATAAAAACCAGCGACCAGCAAGCGATCTTCAGCGCGAACAGCGGCAGCAAAATCTTCATAAGACGTGGCGTGAAGCATGGCTTCAATGGCTTTATCAATATGGGGGTCGGCAATGCCCGGGTAATTTCTGGTGCCTGTGGCGGTTTTGCCATTAGAACCAAAATACAGCGTTTGTTCATTGCCGGGCGAAAGGGAATTATACCACGCCACGGGGATCATGTCATAATCATAGGTGGTTTGAAGGGACGCAAATTGTGAAGCATCCACCATTTTCACTTCAACTTTAATGCCGATTTGTTGCAGCGTGCGCTGATAATGTAGGGCGATTTTTTCTTGGTCCGCATTGGTGATGGTTATGGTAAAGGCCAGTTGTTCGCCAGCGGCGTTCACTAAGCCGTTCTCTTTCACGCTCCAGCTCGCTTGGCCTAAAAGGTCTACGGCTTTGCGCAGCAATTTGCGGTCACGGCCCGTGCCATCAGACACCGGCAAGGCATAGGAACCATCCAGCATAGCAGGGCGCAGGCCGCCTTTATCATCGCCCAAGATTTTCAATTCTGCAGCATCAGCGCCTTTGCCTTGAGAGGTCAAGGATGAGCCGCCATAATATCCATAGGTGCGCTTAAAGCTGTTGGAAAACAGATTGGCATTGGCCCATTCAAAATCAAACGCGTCCACCAAGGCTTCACGCACTTTGGCATCGGCAAAAATTTTGCGTCGCGTGTTGAAAGCCAAGCCCGTGGTGGGGGCTGGTGTGTGTTGTTCAACCTTTTCTAAGGTTACTTTACCATCTGTAACGGCGGGAAATTTATATCCCGTATTCCAACGTACAGGGTCTGTTTCAGTCCTTATATCAGCATCACCTTTTTTGAAAGCTTCGAAAGCTGTGTTGGCATCTTTGTAATAATCAAAACGCAACGTGTCGAAATTCCACAGGCCTTTGTTGAAGGCAACGTCTTTTCCCCAATAATCAGCGTTCTTTTTCAGGGTGATGCTTTCGCCGGGTTTGATATCGCCGAAAACATAAGGGCCTGAGCCGATGAGCGGCATGATGGTTGATGCTTCAAAATCTTTGCCTGCCCATTGGGCTTTGGGCAAAATTGGCATTAGTCCCATGATCAAGGGTAATTCTAGATCGGCTTTTTGCTGGTGGAAAATAATCGTGTGGTCATCAGGCGTTTCCACCTTGCTGATTTTGGAATAATTGCTTGTGTAATTGGGGCGGCCATGATCACGCAATGTTTCCATTGAAAATTGCACGTCTGCAGCGGTGACGGGTGAGCCATCTGAAAATTTGGCTTGCGGCCTTATTTTGAAAGTGAAGGTTTGGCGGTCATCCGATACATCGATGCTTTCTGCCAAAAGACCATAAAGCGAAAATGCCTCGGCATAGTTTCGGCCCATCAGGCTTTCAAACACATAGGTGCGGGCACCTGTTGCGATATTGCCTTTGACGATGAACGGGTTGACGCTGTCAAAAGTGCCTGTGATGGCTTGCCGTAATGTGCCGCCTTGGGGCGCATCTGGGTTGGCATAAGGCAGGCTTTTATAATCATCTTTCAATGCCGGATCGCCGTGCATGGCGATGCCAACATGGGGCGCGGCCAAACTAGATGTTGCAAGAAGGCCAATAACAAAGCCAGCTAAGGCAAAGGTGCGAATCTTTTTCATAGCGCTCATACTAGCCTCTATAAATGCGCAAACAAAGTGGAGGCGGTGATGGCCAAGGTGACTGGACTTTCGGGCAACGAAATTTATTGCTTGGCGTTGAAGGACTTAAGCCCCGGCGAATTGGTGGTGGGCAACAGCGTAAATTCTATGGGCTTTTTAGGCTCGTTTGGTGCGGGCGTTCGTAATTTGTTGGGCGGAGAAGTGCCGCAGGTGACACAGGCCATTTTTGACGGACGCAACAATGCCTATAACCGCATGGTGGCAGAGGCAACGCGCGAAAAGGCATCGGGCATTGCGGGCGTTACAGGTGAACTGCGCAATTTTCAGGGCAGCACTGAATTTTTGTTCGTGGGTTCCTGCGTTCATGCCAAAACTTGGGGTGGCGGATTTTTCACCAGTGCGGGCAGCGCCCAAGAACTTTATTGCCATATGGATGCGGGCTATCAACCTGTGTCCCACGCCTTTGGCAACATCGCTTATTCTATGGGAATTGGCGGTGGCTTTCTGGGCGCATTAAAAACATTGGGGCGTGGCGAGATTAAAGAATATTCTGATATTTTTAATCACACGCGGCATTTTGCGTTGGATCGTTTGGTGGGGCAGGCCCGTGCTGATAAAGCCAATTCCGTGGTGGGCATTCGCACCACAATTTTGCCTTGGCATTCGCTGCATGAAATGGTGATGACGGGCACGGCCTCACGCAACCCCAATCTGCCGCCCGAGTGTGATGCCAACCCGGTGACGAGTGATATGACGGGCGAAGAACTGTGGGCGATGAGCAGCCTTGGCTATGCGCCCGTTAAGTTGCTGATGTCGACATCAATTTATTCACTGGGTTTTGTGGGCGGTTTTATGGCGGCTTTCAAATCATTGGCGCAGGGTGAAGTGAACGAACTTACGACGCTGATCCATGATGCGCGTGAAATCGCAATTGATCGCATAAAGCGCGAGGCAGATGCATTGGCTGCCGAAGATGTTGTTGGCGTGAAGACCTATATCCAAGAAGTAGGTAATGGCCTTGTTGAATTTATGGCGATTGGCACGGCTATAAAAAAATGGCCCGGCATGGGCACGCAATCGCAAGCCTTGCCTGTGCACGCGATGGTGAGCGAGAAGGACACGTGGATTGATGGTGACTTTGGTTTCAGTCTAGATCGGGCAAAATGAGATCTGGCGGCAAAGTTTTTGCGTAAGGCCAGCATGAGCAAATTCATAATCATCGGAACATCGGGTATTGGCGGAGCTTTGGCGCGGCAATTGCAGACGCAGGGCAAACAGCTTCACTTAATTTCACGCAAGCAAACGCCGCTTGCGGATGAACTGGGCGCATCATTCGCAATCGCAGATGTGCAAGACAAGGCGGCGTTGGATGCGGCCATTGTGGCGGCGGGGCCAGCCGTAGATGGATTGGCCTATTGCGCAGGCACTATAAATTTAAAGCCTGTGCATCGGTTGACGGATGCGGATGCCATTCGCGATTTTGAAGTTAATGCCTTAGGGGCTTTTCGCGCGGTGCAAGCTGCATTGCCATTGTTTAAAGCATCGGCGGAAAAAACGGCTTCCATTGTTCTGTTCTCCACCGTGGCGGTGCAACAAGGGTTTGCAGCGCATGCTTCGGTAGCCATGGCCAAGGGTGCTGTTGAGGGTTTAACGCGGTCACTTGCGGCGGAACTGGCACCCAAAATTCGGGTTAATGCGATTGCGCCATCTCTCACCCGAACACCATTGGCCCAAGGGTTTACCCAAAACGAAGCAACGGCTGCCGCTCTTGCTGGCATGCACCCATTGCAGCGCTTGGGTGAGGCTGATGATGTGGCAAGTTTGGCGGCGTTTTTGCTAGGAGCGGAATCTGGTTGGATTACAGGCCAAGTGATTGGTGTGGATGGTGGCCGTTCAAGCCTTCGCACCAAAGGTTGATATGCGCGGCGTTGCAAAATCCAACCTTCCTACCAAGGCCTGCGCCACGTGCGGCAAACCCTTCACCTGGCGCAAGAAATGGGAAAAAGTGTGGGACAATGTTAAATATTGCTCTGACAAATGCCGTGGCTTGAAAAGTAACAAACAAAGTTCCAAATAGATGCAAAGGATGCATCATGGAAATTGGACTCTATACATTCGCTGATGTGGCGGCCGGCCACCCCGAGCTTGCGGGCCAGCGTTTGCGCAATTTGGTTGAAGAAATGGAATTGGCTGATCAAGCAGGGCTTGATGTGTTTGCTGTGGGCGAACACCACCGGGCAGATTATGCTATCTCTTCCCCTGCGGTTGCCTTGGCCGCGGGTGCAGCGCGCACTAAGAAGATCAAGCTTTCTAGTGCAGTAACGGTTTTATCGTCTGATGATCCTGTGCGGGTTTTTCAGCAATTCGCAACAGTTGATGGTATTTCAAACGGGCGGGCCGAGATTATGGCTGGCCGTGGATCTTTCATCGAAAGCTATCCGCTGTTTGGTTATGACCTTGATGATTATGATGCGCTGTTTTCTGAAAAGCTTGATCTGTTGATTAAGCTGCGTGCGGCAGAGCGAATTACTTGGAAAGGAACACTCCGGCCTTCGCTGAATAATGCTGGAATTTATCCACGCCCCGAACAACAGAAAATGCCAATTTGGATTGCGGTTGGCGGAACGCCAGATTCTGCTGTGCGGGCGGCAACGTTGGATATTCCCATGGCGCTGGCCATTATTGGGGGCGACCCCAAACGGTTTTCGCCCTTCTTTGAACTTTATCGGCAAAGCCATGCCAAGGCAGGGCATGATCCAAAGAACATTCAGCTGAGCTTGAACATGCACGGCTTTGTTTCATCTTCCACGGATCATGCCAAGGCGATTTATAGTGCCGCACATCTTGAAGTTATGAACCGCATCGGCCGCGAACGCGGTTGGGGGCCGCAAGGCATGGCGCATTTTGAACAGGCCGCCTCTGCCAACGGCAACCTTATCATCGGCGATGCTGCACGCGTGACTGATAGGATTTTGGAATTGCATGAGGTTTTTGGCAACACGCGTATTTTGATACAAATGGCTATTGGCACTGTGCCGCATGCTGAACAACTAAAAGCCATTGAAATCATGGGCAGCAAAGTGGCACCTGCCGTGAGAAAGGCATTAGCATGACACTTCCCCATATTTCTGATCCAATTATTGGCGACAAAGCCAGCGTGGACGCGATTGAACACATCATTGTGCCGCGCATGCGCGACATTGGTGCATTTGAAGTGCATCGCGCCTTGCCGGCGGCTGAACGCCAGATGATTGGGCCATTTATTTTCTTTGACAGGTTTGGCCCGGTGATGATGAAGGCGGGGCAGGGCATGGATGTTCGGCCCCACCCGCATATTGGCTTGGCCACGGTGACATGGCTGTTTGATGGGGTTATCAATCATCGTGATAGTTTAGGATCAGAGCAGGCAATTTCTCCGGGTGAACTGAACTGGATGACGGCTGGCAAGGGCATTGTTCATTCTGAACGTACGCCTGCGCTGGAAAGGGCTTCGGGGCAAAATATGTTTGGTTTGCAAAGTTGGGTGGCGTTGCCCAAGCATGTCGAAGAAGTGGCCCCCGCGTTTGAACATGTGGCGCACGAAAAATTACCTGTGTTGGAAGACCATGGCCGCAAAGTGCAAGTGATTGCGGGCCAGCTGTATGGTGCCAAATCGCCAGTGAAAACGCTGTCCGATTTGTTTTATGGAGATGTGCGTTTAGAGCAGGGGGCAAGCCTTCCTCTGCCGTTGGACCATGAGGAACGTGGACTTTATCTTGTCTCAGGTGAAATTGAAATTGCCGGACGGGTTATTGAGGCTGGAAAGCTTGTTTCATTCAAACCCCATGCCGAAATTGTGGTGAAAGCATTGTCTGCGAGTCATTTCATTCTGCTGGGTGGCGAACCCATGGATGGGCCGCGCCACATTTGGTGGAATTTTGTTTCATCTTCCCAAGAAAAAATTGAGGCAGCCAAGGAAGAATGGCGAACCGGAAAGTTTTCAATCGTGCCGGGCGATGACAAAGAGTTTATTCCGCTTCCACCCTGATTGCCAAAAACGTGATCGAAGTTTACTTGCCCTCGTGTTCCAATTGGTTGAAATTCTAGTTGGAAAAGAGGGAATCATGAACGCCAACGATCAAAAAATAAAAATCCACACTTTAAGTGTGCGGTTGTTTCACTGGATTAACGCCTTGGCCATTTTGGTGATGATTACCAGTGGCTGGCAAATCTATAATGCTTCGCCAATTTTTGATGGCATTGGTTTTCCTTCCAGCTTGGCCTTGGGCGGTTGGCTTGGCGGCGGCATTCAATGGCATTTTGCGGCCATGTGGGTGTTTGTGATTAACTTTGCAATCTATCTGCTGATTGGAATATTTGGTGGCCGTTTTAAAATGGCGCTGTTTCCAGTTTCGCCGCGCAGCGTGTTGACTGATCTGGGCAAAGCCCTGCGGGGCCGCTTGCCGCATGATGTTGGCCGTTATAACGCCGTTCAAAAAATATCTTATCTGGGCGTGTTTGCACTTTTCATTGTGGTGATTTTATCAGGGTTGAGTATTTGGAAGTCAGTTCAGTTTTCATGGTTGGCAAGCCTGTTTGGTGGCTATGATGACGCACGCGTTGTGCATTTTTTCTGCATGGCTCTGATCTGCGCATTTGTGGTGATGCATTTGGCCTTGGTGTTGATCGTGCCTTCTACATTCATCCCCATGGTTACCGGATGGGCGAAAAAAACAAAACACAGCAATGGAGAAAATCATGCTGCTTAAACACAAGGCTGCGCCTGTCATGTTGGAGCGCACAAAATCCATCCTGAATATCGAGCGGCGTTTGTTTATGAAACAAACACTTTCGTTAGGTGCACTTTCGCTTTTGACGGGTTGCGATTTTGCATCAACCACGGATGAGCCTAATGCGGCTGATCGTATTTTGGCAGCGATGTCCAAGTGGAATGACAAGGCCCAGGCGGCTTTGTTTGACCCTACGAAATTAGCCCCAGAATTTACTGAGGCCGACATCAAAGACCCGTTTCCATTTAACGCCTATTATGGCGAAGACGAGGTGCGCATCGTGGATGGCGCAACGTGGAAACTTGAACTTTCAGGCATGATTGCCAAAAAAGATGCTTGGACGTTAGACCAACTGAAAGCCTTGCCGCAGAAAAACCAAATCACCCGCCACATTTGTGTGGAAGGGTGGAGTGCCATTGGCAAATGGGGTGGTTCTTCGCTTGGCGACTTTTTGCGCTTGGTTGGCGCTGATACCACGGCCAAATATGTGGGCTTTAAATGTGCTGATGATTATCACACCAGCATCGACATGGCCACGGCGCTGCACCCGCAAACCATTATTGCAACGACCTTCCGTGACCAGCCTTTGCCACCCAAATATGGTTTCCCGATTAAAATTCGCATCCCCACAAAGCTTGGTTTTAAAAACCCCAAGCATGTGATGGAAATGTTTGTAACCAATGATTATCCCGGCGGTTATTGGGAAGACCAAGGCTATAATTGGTTTAGCGGGGCATAGTGCTCACGCGATCTTCACGAAGAAGTGCGTGATCCAACTTTGTTGTTATTGGCAAGTGATCAGAGATTTAGCTCTATTAGGTTCAGGACAAAACGTCCTGTTGGAGAAATAAAATGATAAAATCCCTGTTCGCGACCACGCTTGTTTTTGCTGCTCTTGCTGTTCCAAGCTTTGCTGCTGATAAAATGAAGATGATGAAAATGGACCATATGGCAAAATGTGATGCCGCCACATTCACCATGATGAATGACGCCATTAAGAAGGATACTGATCCGAAGATGGCAAAGGATGTGAAAATGGCCATGGGCGAAATGCACATGGCCGATATGGCAATGAAGGATCACAAGATGGACGATTGTTCGAAGCATCTTGGTATGGCCAAAAAAGATATGATGATGAAATAATTTGGTGCAAACCAAATGGCAAGGGCGGCTTTCGGGTCGCCCTTTTTTATTTCACCAAGATGTTGCTGAATTGCCAAGGGTCTCGCTTATCGCCGGGCGCATTGAACAAGCTATCGATAGATTTCAGGGGGTTCCAATCAGTATAAACGCCACCCACTGGCCCCAGATATGGCGTTTGAATTTCGAGGCAACGTTCAAAATCCATCTCATCCGTTTCAACAATGCCTCTATTCGGATTTTCAATCGCCCAAACAATTCCTGCCAATACCGCAGATGTCACTTGAAGGCCCGTGGCTGATTGATAGGGGGCCAAAGTTCTTGCTTCTTCAATTGATAATTGCGAGCCGAACCAAAACGCATTTTTCTTGTGGCCATAAATCAACACGCCAAGTTTATCTTGGCCGGTGGCAATTTCATCCGGTTCTAAAATGTGCTGCTTGTCTTGCTTTACGCCGCCTGCACCAAACATTTCATGGATTGATAACACCGCGTCGTTTGAAGGGTGATAAGCATAATGGCAGGTGGGGCGGAAGGTGATGCGCTTGCCTTCGCGCACGGTATAATAATCAGAAATTGAAATGGCTTCATTGTGGGTGACAAGAAAACCAAATTGCGGCCCAATGTCTGGCACCCAAGTGCGCACTTTCGTTTCAGCGCCTGCGCGTTCTAAAAATATGGCGCATTTGCTTCCAGTCTTAAATCTGCGCCCTTCGGCGGGAAGTTTTTTCTCATGTGTTCCCCAACCCAATTCAGCGGGTTGCTTGCCTTCGGAAATAAAACCTTCAACCGACCATGTGTTCACAAATGTGCCCACTGGCTTTGGGTTTTTGGCGCGCTGGGTATCACGCTCGGCAATGTGAATGCCTTTCACGCCCAAATTTTTCATCAACACAGCCCATTCGCTGCGAGACCTTGGGCGCGCAGTTTCAAATTCCAGATCAACAGCAAGTTTCAGAAGGGCTCGTTTGACAAACCAAGACACCATGCCGGGATTTGCGCCACAACAGGAAACAGCCGTTGGCCCAACGCCCAGCTTTGCTTTCAGCGCCAACATTTTTTCGCGCAAAGCATAATTGGTGCGCGCGGCATTATCCACTTTGCCATTGTAATAAAAGCCGGGCCAAGGCTCGATCACCGTATCAATATAAAGTGCACCCGCTTCACGCGCCACCCGCATCATATCAAGCGAGCTTACATCAACCGACAGATTGACGATCAACGGTTGACCGCCGGTTGAAAGCAGCGGGCGCATAACATCTTTATGGTTTTCTTTGGTTAAGGCAGTTTGTTGAAAATTAACGCCTTGTTTGTCAGCCAAATGTTTCCATTCAGTTGAAGGATCAATCACTGAGATTTGTTTTGGATCAACCGTGAGATGACGCAAGATGAGTGGCAAAGTGCCGTGGCCGATGGAGCCAAAGCCGATCATAATAATCGGGCCTTTCCACGCGGCATAAATTGGCCAAGTTGTCATAAACGCTAATCCCCTAAACTAAAAAAGCGCGTTGCTTTTCATAACAACCACGCGTGTATGGTTTTTTTAAAGACAGTTGAACGGGTTAGCGAGTCTTATTTCACAACCGAATAGGCACTGATTTTGCCATAGGGTGAGATGAAATTAATGGTGTTGCCATCTTTCGTCATATCATAACAAACCCACGTTTGTGATGGCGGCCACACCGAACAATATTTATCGTCCTGAATATTCCAGTTGCCCTGAGATTGATTGCCGTTTTCGCTGAAAAATGTGACGCCAGATTTTTGAAAAATTTGTTCAGAGACGGCAGCGCCGGACACATTGTAAATGATTTTATCGTTGAGCAATTGCATAATTTCTGCGCCGTTTAGTTTTTGCGGTTCCGCACGCGCTGGCTGGAAAAAAGCAATGAAGCAAAATAATATGAGGGCAAGTTTCATGCAGTCAACTTAACTCAAAAATGCTGTGCTGGTAAAGCCAAGCTTAAATCCCCATATTGCCAGCTTGATTCGAGATTGATGAGATATGGCCAAGACACCTTCTGATGATAATTTGTTCGGCGCGTTGCCAGATGCACCAAAGCCTGCTGCAAAACCCACGCCAAAATTAAAAGGCGAGGAAAGCTATACTGCTGCCGACATCGAAGTGCTTGAAGGGCTTGAGCCCGTTCGGCGCAGGCCTGGTATGTATATTGGTGGCACTGACGAAAAAGCGTTGCATCATTTGTTTGCCGAAGTGATCGACAACTGCATGGACGAGGCCGTGGCAGGCCATGCCAATAGGATTGAAGTTGAATATTTCGCCGATGGTTATTTGGCCGTGATCGACAACGGGCGCGGCATTCCGGTGGATCCGCACCCAAAGTTCAAAGACAAATCTGCTCTAGAAGTAATTATGGTGACGCTTCACGCGGGCGGCAAGTTTGACTCCAAGGTTTATGAAACCTCGGGCGGTTTGCACGGCGTTGGTATTTCGGTTGTGAATGCGCTTTCAGAACATTTGATTGTGGAAGTGGCGCGTGGGGGTTTGCTTTATCGCCAAGAATTCAGGCGCGGCAAGCCTGATGGCAAATTGCAGGAACTGGGCAAGGTTTCAGGTCGACGCGGAACTAGCATTAAATTTCTGCCAGATCATCAGATCTTCGGCAAAGGCAACACAAGTTTTGTGGCGGCCAGGCTTTATAAAATGGCGCGGTCAAAATCATATCTGTTTGGCGGCGTAGAAATCCGTTGGCGTTGTGATGCTGCGATGATCAAAGACAAAGAGACACCGCAAGAGGCTGTGTTTCATTTCCCCGGTGGCTTGAAAGATTTTCTGGAAGAAAGGCTTGAAGGCAATACCCGTGTTGTGGATGAAATATTCTCTGGCAAAGTTGCCAAAGCGGGCGGCCACGGTGCTGTTGAATGGGCGGTGGCTTGGTTTGGTGGCGATGATGGCTTTATGTCATCTTATTGCAATACCATTCCAACACCGGAAGGCGGCACGCATGAAACGGGCTTTCGTTTTGCTTTGCAACGCTCTCTCAAAAACTATGCTGATTTGACCAACAACAAACGTGCCAACATTGTCACCGCTGATGATGTGATGGTGCAATCTGGCGCCATGCTTTCAGTATTTATCCGCGAGCCTGAATTTCAAGGGCAGACGAAAGATAAACTGGCAACAATTGAAGCCGCACGCATTGTTGAAATGGCGGTGCGCGACCATTTCGATCATTGGCTGACAGGCCATCCGGCCCAAGCCGATAAATTGCTCAATTGGATTATTGAACGTGCCGAAGAACGGGTTCGGCGTCGCCAAGAAAAAGAAGTAGGCCGCAAAACTGCGGTGCGCAAGTTGCGTTTGCCTGGCAAGCTGGCTGATTGTTCCGCCACGTTGGCTGAGGGTTCAGAACTGTTTATTGTTGAAGGTGACTCGGCTGGTGGTTCGGCCAAGCAGGCGCGCAACCGCGCAACCCAAGCCGTGTTGCCGTTGCGCGGCAAAATTTTAAATGTGGCCAACGCTGGCAAAGACAAGCTTTCAGCCAACCAACAAATTTCAGATTTGGTGCAAGCCATAGGTTGCGGCATGGGTGCATCTTACCGCGAAGACGATTTGCGCTATGAGAAAATTATTATCATGACGGATGCTGACGTTGATGGTGCGCATATTGCTGCGCTGTTGATGACATTTTTTTATCGGCAATTGCCCAAGGTGATTGATGATGGGCACTTGTATTTGGCTGTGCCGCCGCTGTTTCGCTTAACCCAAGGAAGCAAAACTGTTTATGCACGTGATGAAGCAGAGCGAGACCATGTGCTGGCCACCATTGGGGGCAGGGGCAAGGTTGATGTTGGTCGATTTAAAGGCCTTGGAGAAATGAATCCAAGCCAGCTTAAAGAAACCACGATGGACCCCGCCAAGCGCCTTTTGCTACGCGTTACAACAGCCGATGCCGCCCAAGCCAATACGGCGCGCGTGGTTGAACAGTTGATGGGCAACAAACCTGAAGAGCGGTTTAACTTTATAAGTTCTCGAGCCCAGTTTGTCTCTGAAACCGGGTTGGATATTTAAACGTGTCTGCTGAGTGGGGGTTTGGGTCGAAATTGAGTGGTCTTGAACTTAACTGGTTCACGAAGACCCAATTTCAATTTTAGCGCTTCTGCTTGTTGCTCGCTGGCTTCGAAACGTTGCACCCAAATGCCGAATGGCCCGCGCGACAGTTTAATTTTGGTTTTGCCAAGATGATTTCTGCCGATATAGACTTTCGCGCCATCATTCACGGCTGCGTAAATTTGATTTATGTCACGATCTAGCAAAATTTAATTTCCCGAAATTCGTTTTTTAGTTTCATCCCCCGCTATTGAAAATAAGATCAGATGGTAAACGCATGATAAATGACAATTCTGCGACGCAATCCTGCGCTGTAGGAAGTAGGAGTTTCGATGCTTCAACTCCCGCATTGATTGTGAAAAGGGTTGAAAGTTGAAAAAATATTTTATAAATTTTCAGGTGTAATGTGGAATGAGCGATATTATATGGCGCTGATGGCTAAGGAACCAATCAAGCGAGAAGACGATTCGGGCACGCAAGTGATCACCCGACCAAAGACCCGCACGCAAAAACCAACACTCTATAAGGTTTTGCTTTTGAACGATGACTATACGCCTATGGAATTTGTTGTCGAAGTCTTGGAGTTGTATTTCAACAAGTCTGGCGAAGATGCTTGGGACATTATGATGCATGTGCACCAAAAAGGTGTGGGCGTGTGCGGCGTTTATTCCTTCGAAGTTGCTGAAACCAAAGTGACGCAGGTGATGGATCATGCCAAACAGGCAAACCACCCTTTGCAATGCACGATGGAACCAACTTAATTATTTCTTAAGGACTACTCAAACCCTCAATTCTTCCTATATAGTGATCTTGAAAATCGAGGATCACCACTTTGCCAACATTCTCCCGCAGTCTTGAAAAAGCCCTCCACCGCGCACTTTCGCTGGCCGCCGCACGCCGCCAGGAATTGGCCACACTCGAACATTTGTTGTTGTCTTTGACCGATGATCAAGACGCTATTGCCGTTATGAAGGCGTGTGGCGTTGACATCACCGAGCTTAAAGGCAGCTTGGAAGATTATATCGACACCGAACTCTCAAATTTGATCACGGACAATGTGGTTGAAGCAAAGCCAACGGCAAGCTTTCAACGCGTTATTCAGCGTGCAGTTATTCATGTGCAATCATCTGGGCGCGAAGAGGTGACAGGCGCCAATGTGCTTGTTGCAATTTTTGCCGAACGCGAAAGCCATGCAGCTTATTTCCTGCAAGAGCAAGATATGACGCGCTATGATGCCGTGAATTATATCTCTCATGGTATTGCTAAAAAAGCAGGACTTTCTGAAAACCGTGCTGTCCGCGGCACGGACGAGGGTGATGGAGACCATACTGGCGATGAGGCCGCAGGCCAGACATCAAGCAAGAGCAAGCAAAAAGAAAGTGCTCTTGATACCTATTGCACCGATTTGAACAAAAAGGCCGGAGAGGGCAAGATTGACCCGCTGATTGGCCGCCATGCTGAAGTGAACCGCACCATTCAAATTTTGTGCCGCCGCACTAAAAATAACCCGTTGTTTGTGGGCGAACCAGGTGTTGGCAAAACCGCCATTGCTGAAGGTTTGGCCCGCAAGATTATCAAGGGTGAAGTTCCGGCAGTTTTGAAAGATTGCACCATCTATCAGCTTGATATGGGCACGTTACTTGCTGGCACGCGCTATCGCGGTGATTTTGAGGAACGCCTCAAAGCCATTATGAAAGAAATTGAACAAAGGCCGGGTGCCATTTTGTTCATTGACGAAATTCATACTGTGATTGGTGCTGGTGCTACATCCGGTGGCTCTATGGATGCCTCAAACCTTTTAAAGCCAGCTTTGGCGGCAGGAGTTTTGCGTTGCATCGGTTCCACAACCTATAAAGAATATCGCCAGCATTTTGAAAAAGACCGTGCCTTGGTGCGTCGCTTCCAAAAGATTGATGTGAATGAACCTTCGATCCCAGACACGATTGCAATTCTTAAAGGCTTGAAACCTTATTACGAAGATTTCCACAAAGTGAAATTCAGTGATGAGGCCATTGAAAGCGCCGTTCAACTTTCATCACGCTATATGGCAGACCGGAAATTGCCCGATAAGGCATTGGACGTGATTGACGAAACAGGTGCATCCTTGATGTTGTTGCCTGAAGCTGAGCGCAAAAAACTGATTGATGTGGCTGATATTGAAGCCACCATCGCCACCATGGCGCGCATCCCGCCCAAAACGGTTTCGCGTGATGACACCACGGTTTTGAAAAATCTTGAAACCGAATTGAAGCGCATGGTGTTTGGCCAAGACAAGGCCATAGATCAGCTTACATCGGCCATCAAATTGGCGCGTGCAGGTTTGCGTGAACCAGAAAAGCCCATTGGTTCTTATTTATTCTCTGGCCCAACGGGGGTTGGCAAAACTGAAGTTGCCAAACGTTTGGCCGAAGTTCTGGGCGTTAAAATGCTGCGCTTTGATATGTCGGAATATATGGAACGCCACACGGTTTCACGCCTGATTGGCGCGCCTCCGGGTTATGTTGGTTTTGATCAAGGCGGGCTGTTGACAGATGGCGTTGACCAATCGCCCTATTGTGTTTTGCTGCTGGACGAAATTGAAAAAGCCCATCCAGACTTGTTTAACATTTTGTTGCAGGTGATGGACCACGGCAAGTTGACAGATCATAACGGCAAAGCGGTCGATTTCCGCAATGTGGTTTTGATTATGACAACAAACGCAGGCGCCCAAGACATGGCACGCTCAGCCATGGGCTTTGGCACCAGTGTGCGCCAAGGTGATGACCAAGAAGCCATCGGCAAATTGTTCTCACCTGAATTCCGCAACAGGTTGGACGCCATTGTTTCATTCAGCCATTTGCCGAAAACTGTTGTGCGCAAAGTTGTTGAAAAGTTCGTATTGCAATTGGAAGCCCAGCTTGCTGAGCGCCAAGTGAATATCGAACTTTCAACCGAAGCCGCTGATTGGCTGGCTGAAAAAGGCTATGATCAACAAATGGGTGCAAGGCCGCTTGGCCGCGTGATCCAAGAGAAGATCAAAAAACCACTGGCGGAAGAATTGCTGTTTGGCAAATTGGCCAAGGGCGGAACAGTTCGTATTATGTTGAACAATGATGAACTGGCCTTCAACTATTTAAGCCGTGACGAAGAAAAGTCTCTGCCAAAACCGCCAGAACGCAAGGCTTTGCCGCGCGCCAAAGCGGCGGCAAAGAAAGTTCCTAAGAAAGCAACGAAGGTTAAATAGTCGCCAACAGCGCTGGGGGCAGCAGGAGAAGAACGTGTCGCGTTCCACTATCGTGCTGCCCACCGTTTTGGCCATGTTGGCGTTTGCTGGCAACTCTATCTTCTGTCGCTTGGCATTGAAAACGACGGTGATTGATCCGGCCAGTTTTACTTCAGTGCGCATCATATCAGCTGCGCTCACACTAGCGATGTTGCTTCGTTTAAGTGGAAAAGCAAATTTAGGTGCGGGCAATTGGAAAAGCGCTTTTGCGCTGTTTATTTATGCTGCGGGTTTTTCGCTTGCCTATGTTCATTTAACCGCGGGCACTGGTGCATTGTTGCTGTTTGGCGCTGTACAACTTTCGATGCTTACCATCAGCCTGTGGCGCGGTGAAAAAGTATCAGCGCTGCAAATCATCGGACTTGTTATGGCATTTGGAGGGCTGGTGACTTTGGTGTTTCCAGGCCTTGCGGCACCACCCGCTTCAAGCTCGGCTTTGATGATTGGCGCAGGCGTGGCTTGGGGCATTTATTCCCTGCGCGGGCGAGGTGCTGGTGATGCTACAGCAGTTACTGCCGGAAATTTTATGCGTACAGTTCCGATGACTGTTGTGTTTTCACTTCTGTTTTACACGCATTTTCAGCCCGATGTATTGGGGGTGGTCTATGCAAGTCTTTCAGGCGCTATCACATCGGGTATTGGTTATGCCATTTGGTATAAGGCTTTGCCCGGGCTCAAACCATTGGAAGCATCAGTTGTGCAACTGAGCGTGCCAATCATTGCAGCGTTCGGCGGAATATTATTTTTGGGGGAGGCGATATCACTTCGACTTTTCTTGGCATCCATCGCGGTGTTGGGCGGCATTCTTTTGGTGACTGTCGAAAAATCTCGCACCGCTCAAAAAAATTAAAGCAAGTCTCTTATCTTTTTTGCCTGCTCGGCCAAAAGCGCGTGGTCTGCCATTTGGCCTGAATGAGCCTTGAGTGTTGCGCCTTCTTTCATTGGCAAAATGTGGATGTGCAAATGAAACACGGTTTGGCCCCCTGCGGCTTCGTTAAATTGGCGGATTTGAAATCCATCAGCCTTCATGGCTTTGATCGCAGCGGCAGCCACTTTCTGGGTGGTTAGCAGAACATGCGACAGGGTTTCCAAATTGGCATCGAGCAGGCCGCGCGATGGGGCTTTGGGCACAACCAAACAATGACCATCGACCTGTGGCATCACATCCATGAATGCTAATGTGTGTTCATCTTCGTAGATTTTATGACATGGAATTTCGCCGCGCAGAATTTTGGCAAAAATATTGCTTGTATCGTAAGTCATCCTAATCCTGTTCATGTTTAAAGGGCGCGTGTGCTGCCAATTCATTTTGGTTTTCAGCCACCGCTTGGCGTTCATGTTCCAGATAATCGGCAACGGCGCGTGATAAGCCGGGGTGGGCCAGATGATGATAGCTTTGGGTTTTTACGGGCACATATCCCCGCGCCAATTTGTGTTCGCCTTGTGCGCCCGCTTCAACTGTTGAAAGGCCGCGCGCAATCGCAAAATCAATCGCCTGATAGTAACAGGTTTCAAAATGCAAAAACGGATGGTTTTCAACACAGCCCCAATTGCGGCCATAAAGCGTGTTGCCACCAATGAAATTTAAAGCGCCCGCGATAATTGCGCCATTGCGCTCTGCCAGAATAAGCAAGATTTCATTCGTCATTGTGTCTTGCAGCAGGGTGAAAAATTTGCGGGTTAAATAGGGTTGGCCCCATTTGCGGTTACCCGTATCCATATAGAATTCATAAAAATAGTCCCAGTGTTCGGGTTTGAGGTGCTTGCCTGTGAGCAATTGAAATGTGATGCCATTGGCCGCGACTGCTTCACGTTCTTTGCGAATGTTTTTACGCTTTGACGACGAAAGGGCGGCCAGAAATTCATCAAAGGATTTATAGCCCGCGTTGTGCCAATGAAATTGAATATCATTGCGCGGCAACCAAGCGGCATTTTGAAAACCGACTTCATCTTGCTGTGTTGCAAATGTAACATGGATAGAAGACGCATGAGACGTTTTGCAGAGTTTCAACAATTCAGCGCCAAGTTGTTTTTTCAAGTGTTCTGTGGGTGCAAGAAGCCTTGGGCCTGTTGCTGGCG
>JANXRO010000352.1 GCA_025356765.1 Hyphomicrobiales bacterium
CAATCTTTAAATGCGCCAACACCCGGCAAAACCAGCCGATCCGCCTCGGCCACATCATCAGGCTTGGCTGAAACAATAATCTTGCCTTTGATTTTATGGTCAAGTGCCGCGCGTTCAAACGCCTTCAAGGCCGAATGCAAATTGCCCGAACCATAATCAATGATAACAGTTTTCATCACTTGGAAAGTGTACCCTTGGTTGAAGGGATCACATTTTTCTGGCGTGGATCAATCTCCAGCGCATCACGCAGCGCGCGGGCCAAAGCTTTAAAACAACTCTCGGCAATATGATGCGAATTTGTGCCATAAACATTTTCAATGTGAAGGGTGATCCCTGCATTCATGGCGAACGCCTGAAACCATTCGCGCACCAGCTCGGTATCGAATGAACCAATTTTGTGCGTTGGGAAATTCACTTTGAAAATCAAAAATGGCCGCCCCGAAATGTCAATGGCGCAGCGGCTTAAAACTTCATCCATCGGCAAATCGCATGATCCATAACGGCGGATGCCTTTTCGCTCCCCCAACGCTTGTGAAACCGCTTGGCCCAAGGCAATGCCTGCATCTTCCACCGTGTGGTGGTCATCAATATGCAAATCACCTTTGGCGGCAAGTGTGATGTCAATCAGCGAATGGCGCGCCAATTGTTCCATCATGTGGTCAAAAAAGCCAACGCTAGTTTTCACGTCATAAGCGCCCGTGCCGTCCAGATTGACTGACACGTTCAACGATGTTTCAGTGGTTTTGCGAGAAATTTCAGCTTTGCGCATGGTTTATACCCTGTGAAGAGGCGCGTCTTAGCAGACGCAACATAAATTGGCCATACAGGGGTTTAAGTTCGGCAAACAAAGCCTTACATGGTGCAGCAGAGGTGTTTGAATGAGCGATCCAACAAACTGGCACGGCACAACAATTTTAGGCGTGCGCAAAGGCGGCAAAGCCATCATCGTGGGTGATGGCCAAGTGAGCATGGGCCAAACGATTATGAAGGGCAACGCCCGCAAAGTGCGGCCCTTGGGCGATGGCAGCGTGATTGCAGGCTTTGCCGGCGCCACCGCAGATGCGATGACGCTGTTTGAACGCTTGGAAGGCAAGCTTGAAAAATTCCCCGGGCAGCTGACGAGAGCTTGCGTGGATATGGCCAAAGACTGGCGCACCGATCGTTATTTGCGAAGGCTGGAAGCCATGATGATTGTGGCCGATAAAAACGTATCACTGGTGCTGACCGGAACAGGCGATGTGTTGGAGCCTGAACATGGCGTTGTGGCAATAGGCTCTGGCGGCAACTACGCCTTGGCCGCCGCTCGGGCTTTGATGGATACGGACATGGACGCTGAAACAATAGCAAGGAAAGCCATGGCGATTGCCGCCGAGATTTGTGTCTATACCAATGGCAACTTAACCATCGAGATTCTCAACACATGACGAACTTCACCCCGCGCGAAATTGTTTCTGAACTTGATCGTTATATTATTGGTCAACACGATGCCAAACGCGCCGTGGCCATTGCCTTGCGCAATCGCTGGCGCAGGCAGCAGTTGAAAGGCCAGATGCGTGAAGATGTGGTTCCCAAAAATATTTTGATGATTGGCCCGACTGGTGTTGGTAAAACTGAAATTGCGCGCAGGCTGGCCAAACTAGCCAATGCGCCATTTTTAAAAGTGGAAGCCACTAAATTCACTGAAGTGGGTTATGTGGGCCGCGATGTTGATCAGATTGTGCGCGACCTTGTTGAAACCGGCATCGGCATGGTGAAAGCCGCGCGCAAAAAAGATGTTGAAACCGCAGCCCACGCCGCAGCTGAAGATCGTGTGCTCAACACTCTGGTGGGCGACAATGCCTCAGAAGCTACACGCGATTCATTCAGGAAAAAATTGCGCAATGGCGAGCTTGACCAGAAGGAAATCGAAATCCAGGTGAGTGATACGGGCGGCCCCCCAAGCTTTGACATTCCAGGAATGCCGGGAGGCTCTGCGTCGATCATCAACATTTCAGATATGATGGGCAAAGCCTTCGGCAATCGCACCAAACCACGGAAAGTTTCTGTCGCTCAAGCCCATGAAATTTTGATGGGCGAAGAAAGCGAAAAACTTCTTGATCAAGATAAAATCATTCAAGAAGCCATCGAAAGTGTTGAAAACAACGGCATCGTGTTTTTGGATGAGATTGACAAGATTGCCTCGCGTGAAGGCCGCGGCGGGGCTGATGTTTCACGCGAAGGCGTGCAGCGTGATTTACTGCCGCTGATTGAAGGCACCACGGTTTCCACCAAGCATGGCCCGGTGAAAACCGATCATATTTTGTTCATCGCATCTGGCGCGTTTCATGTGGCCAAGCCATCAGACTTGCTGCCGGAATTGCAAGGCCGCTTGCCTATTCGGGTCGAATTAAAAGCGCTGGGTGCCGATGAATTTCGCCGCATATTATCAGAGCCCGAAACCAGCTTGGTGAAGCAATATAAAGCTTTGCTCGACACCGAAGGCGTGAACCTAGAATTCACCGATGATGGTGTGGTGGCCATTGCCAAACTGGCCGCCGAGATCAATGCGTCTGTCGAAAATATTGGTGCGCGCAGATTGCAAACCATCATGGAACGGGTGCTGGATGATGTGAGCTTTACAGCAACAGACAGAAGCGGCGAAAATGTTTTGATCGACCAAGCCTATGTCAACAAACACGTGGGCGAACTGGCCAAGAACACAGATTTGAGCAAGTTTATTTTGTAGCAATAATCATCCTTCTCCCTCTGGGAGAAGGTGCCCGAAGGGCGGATGAGGGCTATTGCGTTAGCAATAGTGTTTGCCGCAATCTGATGCGATGAATTTTACGCCCAGCAAAACTTTGAAGCGCGCGCGAAACCTGCGCAGAGAACAAACATCAGCGGAAAGGCGATTGTGGGGTTATTTGCGCGATCGGCGTTTGGGTGGATTTAAGTTCAACCGGCAAGTTCCGGTTGGGCCTTTTATTGCCGATTTTCTGTGCTCAGAAGCCAAGTTAATAGTTGAAGTTGATGGCGCAACGCATGGTGCAGATCATGAAATTCACTATGATGAAAAGAGGACTGCGTTTTTAATTGCGCAAGGTTTCCGCGTTGTAAGGTGCAGCAATGACGAAGTCTATCATCATCTCGTTGCTGTTCTTGATGGAATTTTGATGGCATTAGGGGCGGTCTAGACCGTTGCTTTGCAACGGCCCTCATCCGCCCCTTTGGGGCACCTTCCCCCAGAGGGGGAAGGATAAAGAGCGATCTATTTCATCACGGGCATAACAAACTCCGCACCTGCTCTAATGCCTGTTGGCCAGCGGCTGGTGATAGTCTTCAGTTTTGTATAAAACCTGAAGCCTTCAGCGCCGTGCATATGATGATCTCCAAACAGCGAAGCCTTCCAGCCGCCGAATGAGTGGAACGCCATGGGCACAGGAATAGGCACGTTAATGCCAACCATGCCCACTTGAATTTGATGGGCAAATTCACGCGCCGCATCACCATCGCGGGTGAAGATGGCCGTGCCATTTCCAAACTCGTGGTCGTTGATCATCTTGGCGGCGGTGGCGTAATCTTCAACACGCACAACCGAAAGCACAGGCCCGAAAATTTCTTCCTTATATATTTTCATGTCTGTCGTTACGTTGTCAAACAATGTGCCGCCCAGATAATAGCCGCCTTCATAGCCTTGCAATTTTAATCCACGGCCATCAACCACAGCCTTGGCACCAGCGGCCACGCCATCATCAATATAGCCCTTCACTTTTTCAAAATGTTGTTTGGTAACCAACGGCCCCATTTCAGCATCTTTGTCTGTGCCGGGCCCAACTTTCAGGGCGCGAATTTTTGGCTCTAATTTTGAAATCAAAATATCAGCAGTTTTTTTGCCCACGGGAACCGCCACTGAAATAGCCATGCAGCGTTCACCTGCTGACCCATAAGCAGCGCCCATCAGCGCGTCCACCGCTTGGTCCATATCCGCATCTGGCATGATGATCATATGGTTTTTTGCACCACCCAAAGCCTGCACGCGTTTACCAGCGCGTGTGCCCGTTTCGTAAATATAACGCGCAATTGGGGTTGAACCCACAAAGCTTACGGCAGAAACATCGGGGTTAAGAAGCAAAGCATCAACGGCTTCTTTATCGCCATGCACAACGTTGAAAACGCCATGTGGCAAGCCCGCTTCTTCCAGCCATTTGGCCAGCAACAAGGCCGCAGAAGGATCACGTTCCGATGGCTTTAGAATAAAACAATTGCCCGCGGCCAATGCGATGGGGAACATCCACATGGGCACCATGGC
>JANXRO010000383.1 GCA_025356765.1 Hyphomicrobiales bacterium
ATAATGGCGGCAACAAGGCTAGCAATGAGACCTAAACGTTTTTCAATAAAATGCTTGATGGGTTCGCCAAAAGTTTTCAATGCCCAAGCTAGTCCCATGAAACGAGCGCCGCGGGCAATCACACAAGACAAAACAAAGAAAATGAAATTTATCTGCACAACGCCTGCAAGAATTGTGACAATTTTGATGGGCGGCAAATGCGCCAGCCCAGATGTGGCAAGCAAGATCAAAAGCGTTTCATTGCTGGTGCAGGCTTTCAAATGTTCAAATTTCTGCAGTTCACCAAGTGAATTTAAAATCGGCTTGGCGAGTGACTCATAAGCAAAATACCCGAGATAATATCCCGCAATTCCGCCCAGTGTTGATGCAACGGTAGCCACCAGCGCAAAACGATAAGCCTTTGTAGGTTTTGCCAAGGCCATGGGAACAAATAAAATATCGGCCGGCACAAGAAAGACCGAACTTTCGATGAAGGCAATAAATGCCAACCAAATTTCAGCGAATTTGCTGGCGGCGAGACTCAGAACCCATTGATAAAGCCTTTTAAGCATTAATCGTTCTCAATCTTACTTTGCCGCATGGATTTGGTCTTGCCGCGTTTGACTTTGCTTTCAAGGCGTTTGAGCGTTGAAGAATAAGTGGGCTTTGTTGCACGGCGCGGCTTTGGGCGAATTAGTGATTTTCGTAAAAGATCAACCAAGCGTTCCAATGCGTTAGATCTGTTGCGTTCTTGTGACCTGAAGCTTTGGGCTTGAATCACCAAAACTTGGTCTTGGGTTAAAAGCCTTCCCGCCAACTTGGCCAAGCGCAGCATGGCATCATCAGGAAGGCCAGCGCGTGTGACATCATAACGAAGTTCCACCGCTGTTGAAACTTTGTTCACATTTTGTCCACCTGGCCCCGAAGCGCGGATAAAACTTTCAACGAGATCAGCCTCATCAATGGCAAAAGAATCAGAAATTCGGATCATGTTTTGCTTAAAGCGCCTTTCTAGTTGACGGCGCAAGCCTCTAGGCCTTAGAGAGTGCGCCGAAATGCCCTTGTGGTGGAATGGTAGACGCGACGGACTCAAAATCCGTTTCCGAGAGGAGTGGGGGTTCAAGTCCCTCCAAGGGCACCATCTACAAATGCTTATGCCACATCTTGGCCGTAATTTGTGTTGATGGCGAAGATGCGCAAAACAACATGAGATCGATCGGCTTGAACATATATCGCATCATATGTCTTTGGGTCGCTGTTTGCCTCGCTGTTCAGGCCAGCGCCACAGCAGCCGAACCTCCGGCTGGGCCATCGCTTTTGTTTGATCCATTCTCAGGCGAAGTTATTTCTCAAAATCGTGCGGGAGAACCTTGGTATCCGGCATCGCTGACCAAGTTGATGACTGGCTATGTGATTTTTAAAAAAATCCGTGAAGGTTCACTCAAGCTTGACCAACAAGTTCCCATTTCAGAATTGGCCCATTCGCAACCTGCCAGCAAATTGGGGTTGCCTGCCGGGAAAACTGTTTCAATTGATTATGCCTTGCAGGCTATGCTGGTTTATTCTGCCAATGATATGGCTTATGTGCTGGCTGAGGCTGGTGGCGGCTCTATTGAAGGCTTTGCAAAACAGATGAATGCTGTTGCCCATGATCTTGGTTTGCAATCCACACATTTTGTAAACCCGAATGGATTATTTGATCCCCGGCAAATTACCTCAGCACGCGATATTGGAATTATTGCAGCGCTGATCATCAACCAATTCCCCGAACACCTGCATTACTTCAATCAGGAATATGTCAGCGTGGGTAAGAAGAAGCTGGCCAATCACAACAGTTTAATTCGCATCATGCCTGAAGCTGTTGGCATGAAAACCGGGTTTGTGTGCAACTCCGGCTATAATCTTGTGGGCTCTGCCATGAAAAATGGTCGCCAACTGGTTTCTGTTGTGCTGGGGGCAAAATCGAGCGCCATGAGAGCAAAGATTTCGAAAGATTTGCTTGAGAGTGGATTTGATGCGCCTTCTTTACCTTCACTTGGAAAAGCAGCAGAAATTGTTGATCAATCCTATGGTTCAATCGTTCCTGCGGATATGACACCCACTGTGTGTAAACGCAAAGAACCTGTTTCACCGGTGAATGCGCACCGCATGGCCGGTTGGGGCGTTTCATTTGGTACATTTGATACTGCAGCCAAAGCAGATATGGCGTTGCGCGGCAGGCTCATCAGCCCCGTTGGCATTGATGCAGGCGGAATTGGTGGCGTGATCAAACTTGAAAATAACGCAGGCTATACCGCAATGCTGTGGAATTTTGACCAGCAGAAATCCCAATCTTTATGTGCGCAATATAATGCTGATGGCGCACCTTGCGATGTGATGCCCGATACGCTTTTGCAACAAATGGCATCTGTGGCACCGCCCGATGACAATGCTGATCTTGCAACCACCGACCAAGGTTCGGATGATGACAGTTTAAAGCCACCACCACCGGCGCGGAAGCATAAATCAAAGTGAAGGTTGACGCTTTAATTCCTGTTGCCGTTTTAACTGGCTTTTTAGGCTCTGGAAAAACGTCTTTGCTCAATTCCATGCTCAAGGAAGATGTGTTGGCCAATGCCTGCGTGATCATCAATGAATTTGGGGAAATTGGAATTGATCACCTGCTGGTGGAAAAATCAGATGATAATATCGTTGAGCTTTCTTCGGGTTGCTTGTGCTGCACCATTCGCGGCGATTTGATCATTACCATTTCTGATTTGCTGGCAAGGCGCGATCAAGGAACCGTTAAAGCCTTCGACAGGATTTTGATTGAAACAACTGGATTGGCTGATCCGGCCCCTATCCTTCATGCACTCATGCGCGATGACCTTTTGGTGCAGCGCTTGCGTCTTGAAGGCGTCATCACAGTTGTCGATGGCGTTCACGGTTGGGATACTTTGGATGCTCATCCCGAAGCTGTAAAACAAGTGGCTGTTGCAGACCGAATTGTTTTGACCAAGCTTGATTTGCTGAACGGAATTGAAGGCGAAGAAAAAATGTTCGCCATTATTGGCCGGTTACGCAAATTAAACCCGACGGCCAGACTTCTCACCACACACAGGGGCGAAGCAACGGCGGCCAAACTTTTCACCATGGGTCTTTTTGATCCCACAACAAAAACTGTGAACGTTCAAGGTTGGCTTAACGATGAGGCATTGCGGAAGCATCATAACCATCACCACGACAAATCACGCCATGACGGGCACATCAGGTCATTTGCGTTTTCTGATGAACGCGCCATAAGCCCACAGGGTTTAGAACTTTTTTTCGAGCTGCTGGCTTCTTATCATGGCCCCAATATGTTGCGCATGAAGGGCCTCATTAAAACTTCGGATGATCCATCACGCCCCCTTGCCGTACACGGAGTGCAGCATGTGTTTCACCCACCCATCAGGCTGAAAGAATGGCCAGATGGTAAAACTGAAACGCGGCTTGTATTTATTGTGAAGGATATTGAAAAATCTGAAATTGAAGGATTGTTCAAAGCTTTCACCGACCAAATTTCGGGCGGGGCTGATGCCTTCACCGATAAAACGCTATCATTAAACAGGTGATTTATGGCACTCAAAGCTTACGGACTGAATAAATGCTCAACATGTCAAAACGCTTTGGCTTATTTGGCTGAGAAAAAAGTAGCGATTGAGTTTTCTGATTATTCAGTTGAAAAACCTTCCGCCGAGCAACTGAAAAAATGGATCAAGGCGGTGGGTGGTTGGGAAAAGCTGCTCAATCGCGCCAGCTATACGTGGCGTGGCCTTTCTGAAGCAGATAAAACGGATGT
>JANXRO010000011.1 GCA_025356765.1 Hyphomicrobiales bacterium
TTGATCACCAGCGTGTGGCCCGCATTATGGCCGCCCTGATAACGCACCACAACGTCTGCGCGCTCAGAAAGCCAATCAACTATTTTGCCCTTGCCCTCATCGCCCCATTGCGCGCCGACAACTGCCACATTGGCCATAATGCTCACCCTATTTAAACATGACAACGGCCCCAGAGATGATTCCCAAGGGCCGTTGCAAGTTCTTATATAAATCAGCCCAGCGGCGCAATGGCTTGGGAACAATATTAAAATTGGAACGATATTCGTAACCAGGGATAAAGTGTCTTTGCAGCCAAAAGGAATGGAACAGCGCTATTGGCGTACATCTGGTGTGGACAAAAATCATCTTCAATCAACACCCATGAGGAACCTTCGGATGAACAATGACAATTTGCTTTCCAGACGTTTGATTTTTAAACGCCTTGGTGCGCTGGCCTTGGGCACAGCGCTCATACCTGTTATGGCAACTCAATCATTTGCTAAAAAAAGCGGCCAAAATGGCGGCGGAACACAAGGTGGCGGCGAAAAACCTGAGAAGCCAGAAAAACCTGAGAAACCCGAGAAGCCTGAAACGCCCGAGAAACCAGAAAAACCTGAAACGGATGACGATGATACGACAGGCGTTGTGACACCACCACCGCCCACTGCAAGTGTGCCAGCAGGCAAAGGCAAAAAGCGCAAGCACAAGGGCTAACATATCACAAATAAAAGAAAGCCAGAGCAATCTGGCTTTTTTCTGCACTATACGGCAAGCAAAGCTTCCGCTAGTTTGCGTGACATTAATTTCACATGGGAGTTTTATATGCAATCCAAGATCGCTGGCCTGGCCTTTCTGCTTCTCGCAACAACTTCCATGCCATCTGTTGCCGCACCAACAGCTGATGACGCTGCAAAAATTCAAGCAGGCCTTGACGCTTATTTTGGCAAAGAATTGAACCTTGTGAAAATTGAACCCGATGGTGAAATTTATAAAGCCACGTTGGATTTTTCAAAGTTAATCGGCACCGCAAAAGATTCTGGATTAGAACTTTCAATACCCGCACTTGAATTTAGCTTGGCCCCCGAAGGCGAAGGCAAATGGCGTTTAAAGCACGACGGTGATTTCGAAATCTCTGGCAAAATGGCAGATAAATTCAGCTTCAAGCAAACCATGACAGAACTTTCTGTTGATGCAGAATATGATGAAGAGCTTGGCACATTCACATCATCGACTGGTTCTGTAAAAACCATCGACCTGAAAGAAGAAATCACCGACGCTCAATCTGGCCCCGCGTCAGTTGATGCACATGTGGAAGATCTGAGCGCTGAAACAACCGTCACTGCAAACGAAGCGGGCGGCATGGATGCCAAGATCACCGAAGAGGTGGGTGCCATGGTGGTCAAGGAATCAGCCAAAATTGCAGGCAGCGAGCCCATCGCCGCACAAATGACCGCTGAAAAAGGCACCACAGAATATAATCTGACAGGCGTGAAGTTTAAAGAATTCATGGCCCTTGCCGATTTCTTGGGCAAGCATCCGAACAAGGAAGCCATGTTGAAAGATCAGGCCATTTATAAAGTTTTGCTGCAAGCCATGTTGCCCGGTTTCTTGAACATGGCAGGCAACGGCACTTTGAACAAAATTCAAGTTGTAACGCCGGTTGGCAATGTCGAGATGGACAAAATCAACTTTGGCCTTGATATGAATGGCGGCGTAAAAGATGGCAAGATGAAAGAAAGCGTTGGCATTGAAGGTTTGAAAATTCCGGCAGGTTTGGTCCCTCCCTATGCAGCCAGCATGGTTCCAAAAAATTTCAATATGGATTTTACAGTATCGGGCTTTGATCCAGCCACCGCATTAACATCATTGATTGCAGCCATGGATATGAGCAAAGATCCAGCCATTCCAAAAGAAGTGGAAGGCCAAGTATTGATGCAACTTTTGCCAACTGGCAAAGTTGATATTACGCTGGGCAAAAGCGTGATCAGCAATGATCTTTACACCGTCACTGCAGACTCGACGATGAGTGCTGGCCCCGCCGCTATGCCTTCAGGCAAGGCCCATATTAACATCAAAGGCGTGGATGAAATTATGAAGGCCGTGCAAGCAGCCCCGCCGGAAGCAAACTTGCAACAGGGTTCAGCACTGATCATCGTTGCCAAAGGTTTGGCCAAGGCCGAAAGCGATGGCAGCCTTTCGTGGGATGTTGAATCAACAGCAGATGGAAAAGTTCTGGTGAACGGCACTGACGTGAACAAGCTGAAGTGACCCAAACTTTCGTATGACAGCTTCACCAACGTCGAATTATGCCATCACTTTCGTATTCATAACCGTGCTGCTGGATATGGTGGGCTTTGGCCTTATCATTCCGGTGCAGCCTGAACTCATCACCATGGTGGGGCATGTTGATGTGGCCACGGCTTCAACCATTGGTGGCCTGATGATGTTTGCTTTTTCAGGCGCGCAGTTTTTATTGGGCCCAACGCTTGGCAATTTGTCAGATGCTTTTGGCCGCAGACCCTTGTTGCTTCTTGCGGTTTTCGGCTTGGGCTGTGATTATTTAATAACAGCTTTAGCCCCCACCATTGGGTGGCTTTTTGTGGGGCGCACGCTGGCTGGCGTGTGTGGTTCATCTTATGTGATCGCCAATGCCTATATTGCCGATGTAACCCCGCCTGAAGGCCGCGCCAAAGCCTTTGGCATGATGGGCGCTGCCTTTGGCATGGGCTTTATTATTGGCCCGGCCATTGGTGGAATTTTAGGGGCCTTTGGCCCGCGCGTGCCGTTTTACGCGGCATCAGCAATCTCTTTGTTGAATTTCATATTCGGCTATTTTGTTTTGCCGGAAACTTTGGTGCCCGCAAAACGCAGGCCCTTTGAATGGGCGAGGGCCAACCCCATCGGCACATTCAGCGTGTTCAAACAATACCGAAGTGTGTTGCCGCTGTGTGGCGTGTTATTTTTATATTTCTTCGCCACCTCAATTTATCCAGCCATTTGGCCGTTTTGGGGCACTGCCAAATTTGGTTGGGGGCCCGCGTTGATTGGTGCAACTTTGGCCGCCTATGGCGTGGTCATGGCGCTTGTGCAAGGAGGCCTCACAGGGCCGGTGGTCAAACGCTTTGGTGAATGGAATGTGGCATGTGTTGGGCTTGCAACATCTGCCATTGGCCTTGTGCTGTTTGGTTTTGCCTCAAGTCTTACGTTCGTTTTAGTGATATTATTGGTGCATGCGCCTGAAGGTTTTGTTCACCCC
>JANXRO010000047.1 GCA_025356765.1 Hyphomicrobiales bacterium
CCATCAATTGAGTTTTTGCGATTCGATATGTATATTTAGCCATGGGGCCAGCGATAGCGGCCATGAAGAATTGACACAATCTTAACTTTAATTGATCAAGTCTAAGGGCTTCAACCGGGGCATTTATGGCCAAGAGATCAAAAGTCAGACAACGTTTCATGTCTGCCATTTTAGTGGGCGCATGCCTGCTTGTGGCGGCAGGTGTGGGATATTCTGCTTTTGGCCGCAAAAACCCTCTGTCGAATATTGCCCAAGCGGCCAATGCTGCCACGGCTTCAACCAGCAACGCCCCCCAGCTTGGCCCTTCAGGCCTGGCTCTGCCGCGTTTTGTGTCATTAAAAACTGAAAAAGTGAATGTGCGCAAAGGCCCATCCAGTGATCATGCGGTGGCTTGGGTTTTTCAATCCAAGGGTTTGCCGGTCGAGATTACGGCCGAGTTTGAAACCTGGCGGCGCATTCGCGATTCAGAAGGTGCCGAGGGTTGGATTTTGCACAACATGCTGGCCGCCAAACGCACAGCGGTCATCTCGCCATCGCGCAAATTTGATTTAATTCCGCTGATGTCTGGCCCCGCCGAAACCACCGGCATTGTGGCCAAGCTTCATTCCGGCGTTTTGGCCGACATCAAATCTTGTGATGGCAAATGGTGCCGCATTCTTGCGGGTGGCTATGATGGCTATATCGACCAGAATTTAATCTGGGGCGCATATCCCGGTGAATTGGTGAATTGACAATAATGCAAATTTGCATTATTTTTGCTGAATGACAATACTGACAGTAACCGAACGAGGCCAAGTTACCTTGCGAAAGGAAGTTTTGAACCATCTGGGCCTTAAACCCGGTGACAAGATCGAACTTGATTTGTTGCCCGGCGGCAAAGCTGTTTTAAAAGCTTCCCAACGCACGGGCACGATTGATGATTTTGCTGGCATCCTTGCTGGAAAAACTAAAATAGTAGCAACCATCGAAGAAATTAAAGAAGCCACCGAAAAAGCGTGGGCCGGCATTAAGTGAAGCTGACAGTCGACACGAATGTTTTGGTTCGCACATTTGTGCGGGACGTTCCTGAACAAGCCGATATTGCTGAGCAGCTTTTGCGAGGTGCTCAGGTGATCGCAATTCCGATGATCGTTTTGTGTGAAACTGTCTGGGTTTTAAAAAGCGTGTATAGGTTTTCGTCCTCCCAAATCGCAACTGCGATCCGCGCGCTTGTCGCCACGAAAAATGTTGAATGCGATCACGCCGCGGCAGAGTTTGGTCTTGCCATCTTAGACACAGGCGGAGACTTCGCCGATGGCGTCATCGCCCACCAAGGAAAATGGTTGGGCGGAGAAGTTTTTGTATCATTTGATAAAGCGGCCGTAGAACTGCTGCAAAAACAAGGAATAGCAGCACGGGTTCTCTGAACTGCTCAAACAAAAAACCAAAGTTTGAAATAAGTGCAATGTGACCGTAATTCGAGTGTCACCGTAATTCCCCTTGCGCTCTCTTCATTCACGCATTTTTACTAGCGGGATCGTTGGCAAAGCAAAGATAGTCGATGGCTTCATGAAGTGATTGACCTTGTCCGCGCTTCGAATACTCGATCAACTCCTTCACACCAGTAGTTGTTTTAAAGAGAATGCTTTCATAAGCGCAAATAGGATACTGTCGATTGTTAGAAAACCGCTTATCCGGTCCGCCGTTTTTGTTTGGATGTTTCCAAGTCTTGTCTAAAACTTGGGTGTCACTTGGCACGCTTTCAGTCTCAATGAATCTTGTTGCCTGAATTTGTGTGGTTAGATTTTCGTAATTTACACCACCGACATTTTTTCCATCCACCACAAGCAGAAAGTCGGGAAAGAAATAAAGTGTTTTCTTCCCGAGAGGTAACATTGGAACAACAATGTTAGATTTGATAACGACGGGCAATCCGAAGGTTGGTTTGAATTGATTCCGCGTGATTGCCATAGTTGCTCCCGCATTTCTCTTTTGCTGAGCATAACCATAAATCTTGCCCGCCGAGGTTAGATGCCAGACGCGTTTGCACGAACTTATTTTGTTGAATGCGGCAACAAACTGTTCGTAGTATTCTAAAACTCGAGATTCAAAATCGTAGTAAATCACTGTGGTTCGGCGATATGAGTCTATCCAGCGGCCAAGTATGTTGCCGAATATCGACAAAACAAAAAAAGTATATGCAAAAGTATGGGAAATTCGAAATGTACCGAACGCTGCAATAAGAAAAACTAAGCTGATAACGTACGACAGCCTTACTTTTTTATGGTTAATTTGTATTTGTTCGAGAATGTGTTTGGCGCTAGAATCTTGCATACTTTCGATGTTGGTGCTTCCAATTTCTTCCATTTGAATGCCATCAACAATTATGTTTAGATCCGGCGCTGACGGAGGTTTCGGTTGATACAGTGAACGATCATACACATTGTCAGATCGTTTAGTGCGAGAAGCACTTAGAGTTTGGGCATAGTAGAAGCCCCCAACGCCTGCGCGGACATAATTACCGCGAGGCCCAGCACCTAAACGGAATCCTCGAACCCCAACTGATAAGCCAACACCTGACTTCGACAGATTAAATCTAAATGGCCCAGCTTTAATAGATTTGCGAATATAAAAGCCCATTTTGCGCCCCAGTGGTGCAATGGTACCTCAGTTTATCGCTGCGCGTCCAACGATTAATGTTTGAATATGAGCGTGACAGGTTGCTCCAACTTCGAATTACGATTTCGGTGACACAGCATTTAACTACAAGTCATAACTTCGCAATCCTCCCACACTCACCTCAACCCAGTAACATCGCGATCTGGCACCCAGGCTTCTTGCGTTACCAAACTTCGTGTCCAACAGCGGTGCCGAAATCCACATCGCTTGGAAAGGTTTTTGGGTCCATCTGGTCAAGCAAGGCCTCAAGTGCATTGGGATTATCGGCAATCGCTTCAATGACAATGCGTCCATCTTCTTCGCGCACTTCAACCGCTTGGTCGATATGCATAGAAGCTGCAGCAATCACCGATGCCGGAATACGCACCGCTGCACTATTGCCCCATTTTTTAATTTGTAAGCGCATCTTTAACTTCTGAAACGTCGGCTTTAAGTTAGGTTGAAAACCGAAAGGTGTCGACAATGTCTATACAAAATCCACGCTTGGCCAAGGCTTGTGCCAATTGGACTTTGGCGTGGTGGCTTTTCTGCCGCCTTCAACGCCCGGGAAATCAGTTACATGTCTGGATTATGACAATAACTAACACCCCGACCGCACGCTGTCAAGGTTTATTTTAATAAATAGGATTTTTAGGCTTTATTTTTAAGCCGCACAATCACGTCAATCCGGTCGATTTCCTGGCCTTTGGGCAGATTGGGAAGGCCCGAGATTTTCAGATCCCCTGGCTCAATGTCGTATAATTCGCCATCGGCTTCATTAAAAAAGTGAAAATGATTTGAGGTATTGGTGTCGTAATAACTTCTCACACCTTCAATTGCCACTTCGCGCAAAAGACCCGCATCTTTGAATTGATGCAACGTGTTATAAACCGTGGCCAGCGAAACGCTGATGCCGAATTTCATTGCTTCTTCATGCAGGCTTTCGGCGCTGACATGTTTGTCACAGCCTTCAAACAGCACTTTAGCCAAGGCCAAACGCTGCTGCGTTGGGCGCA
>JANXRO010000057.1 GCA_025356765.1 Hyphomicrobiales bacterium
TAAGTAACGCCAGAGCGAAACACTTCGCCGCCTTCGAAATGTGAGATCATCACCGTTTCCAAAGGTTCTGGAATCGAGAAAGGTTCGCCATACATTTCTTCGTTTTCAATCTCGATCATTTCGGGCAGGCCCGCAGCGATGGGGTGGTTTGGATTGATAATCCACACACGCTCTTTTTCGCCGGCTTCACGCCATTTCAATGAACAGGGTGTGCCCATAAGCTTTTTGAAAATTTTCGAATAATGCCCCGAATGCAGAACAATAAGCCCCATGCCTTCCCACACGCGTTTGGCCACGCGTTCAACAATCACATCACTAACATCACCGTGTGCTGCATGGCCCCACCACAACAACACATCAGTTTCATCCAAGCGCTTTTGCGAAAGGCCGTGTTCAGCGTCATCATCCAACAACGCATGGCCGACAACAAAATCTTTGTCGCCCTTATAAGCGTTTTTCAAAGCGCCGTGCATGCCTTCGGGGTAAAGCGAGGCCACCAGTTTGTTGGTTTGTTCGTGGCGATGTTCATGCCAAATGAGGGTGCGAATGGTCATGTTCGAAATCCTAAATTATTTAAGGCTGCTGTCGTCTTGTCCAAAACGATGGACATGTTCGGCAATGGGTTTCAAGTTGAGTTTTTGTCCGGTTTTATATTGTGTGCGGCCGGGCTCTCTCACTGTTAACATACCTGTTGATGTGGACACATAGAGAAAACTGTCGCTGCCCAAAACTTCGGTATAATCAAGTGTGCCCGAAATATCGGTCGGCGTTTTTGAAAATTCAAAATGTTCTGGGCGCACGCCAATGGTTTTGGCTTTCAGCTTTTCCGCTGGTAATCCTGTGATGAAATTCATTTTGGGTGAGCCAATGAAGCCTGCAACAAACACGCTGTTTGGGTTTTCATAAAGTTCCATGGGTGTGCCCACTTGCATCACGCGGCCTGCTTGCAAAACCACAATGCGGTCTGCCATGGTCATGGCTTCCACTTGGTCATGGGTTACATAAACCATCGTGGTGTTGGGCAGATCACGCTTCAGCTTGGCAATTTCCATGCGCATTTGCACGCGCAAGGCTGCATCAAGGTTTGACAGTGGTTCATCGAACAAGAATACTTTGGCACCGCGCACAATGGCCCGGCCAATGGCCACGCGTTGGCGCTGGCCACCGGAAAGGGCTTTTGGCAAGCGTGTGAGATAGGAAGTGAGCTGCAGCATTTCGCCCACTGCCTCAACCTTCTTTTTAATTTCGGCGCGGGGCAGGCCTTGGTTTTCAAGCGCAAAGCCAATGTTTTCAAACACGCTCATATGGGGATAAAGCGCATAGGATTGAAACACCATGGCAATGCCACGCTTGGAAGGCGGCACATCGTTGACCACAGCATTATCAATTTCCAGCGTGCCTGATGTCACCTGATCAAGACCAGAGATTGAGCGCAGCAAGGTTGATTTGCCACAGCCAGAGGGGCCCACGAACACGATGAACTCACCTGACTTAATATCAAGGCTTACATCCTTGATGATTTGGGCCGAGCCATAGGATTTGTTGATGTTGGTAAGTTTAATATTAGCCAAGATTAGCCTCCCTTAACTGAGCCGGCGAGAAGGCCGCGCACAAAATAACGTTGCAATGAAAAGAACACAGTGAGCGGAACAATGATCGTCACGAAAGCTGACGCGGTTAAAATTTCCCAGTTGCCGCCGCGTGAACCCAGAAGTGCATTGAGTTTGCCTGTCAGCACCAGTTGATCGGGGCCAGAGCCTAAGAACACAATGGCCACCAGCAAATCATTCCACACCCACAAGAATTGGAAGATGGCGAAGGATGCAAGGGCCGGGAAACACAGAGGCAACACCACGCGGCGGAAAATTTTGAAATCATTGGCTCCATCAATTTGTGCTGACTCAATCAAATCTTTCGGCAGGCCTGCGATGTAGCTGCGCAATAAATAGATAGCAAAAGGCAAGCCAAAGCCCGTGTGGGCCAACCACACTCCCAAATAAGTTTTTGATGGAACCCCCATAAATGTGCCTGCCGCGTTATAAAGTTTGAGCAGCGGAATAAGCGACATTTGCAACGGCACAACCAGAAGCCCCACGATAATTGCAATGATCAAACCCCTGAAGGGAAGCTTCATCCACGCCAAGGCATAGGCCGCAAAGGCCGCGATAAGAATAGGAATGATGGTTGCTGGTATGGTGACGGTGAGCGAATTGATGAACGAACGCCCAATGCCTTCTGAGAATAATACTGTCTGATAGTTTTCAAGTGTAAAACGCGGTGGTTGGGATGCAATATAGAAGACACGACCACCGCTGTCTTCATCAGTAAATTTTGTGGGTGACGTCAGCACATAAGAGCCATCCACATTCACCACCAAGGTTTGGCCATTATCCAACGTGGCCACGGTGCCCGCAGGGTTGCCGCCTGGCGCTTGCACCTTCGTGCCAAAGGCCGAAACTTTGCCACTGACACCATCGGCACCTTCGAACACATTGCCAGAAATGGTGAACTTGCCATCTTTTTCAACTTGATCGACCTTGTCTTTCAAGCGGCCTTTTTTGGCCACGTCGGCGCTGGAGAGTGCCGTCCACCAGCCAGAGGCAGCAATATCATTCTTGTCACGCAATGAACTGATGAGCAGTCCAGCAGTTGGGAATGTCCACAAAGCAATGATAATCAACACCGCAATGTTGAGCGCGATGCGCGAAGGCTCAAGAGAAAATCTCTTCAACATGATCAGTGCCCCTTCTGTTCGTTGTTGGCTTGACGGATATTCCAGATCATGATGGGAAGTACAGCAACCATGATGACGATGGCGATGGCCGCACCCCTGCCAAAGTCACCGCCACCACGGAACATCCAATCGAACATCAGATTAGCAAGCACTGAAGTGTTCCATTGGCTATTTGTCATGGTCAATACGATGTCGAAAATTTTAAGCACAAGAACCGTGATGGTTGTCCACACCACAAGAATAGTGCTGTAAATTTGTGGCACCATAATGCGATAGAAAATCTTGAACGGGCCAGCGCCATCAATGTTGGCAGCTTCTAATGTATCTTCAGGAATGCCCCGCAAGGCAGCGGCCAGAATAACAGTGGCAAAGCCTGTTTGAATCCACACCAAAATGGCCATCAGAAAAAAGTTATTCCAAAACGGCAGCGAAATCCACACCTGCGGGTCGCCGCCAAAATAGGTAACAATGGCGTTGAGAATGCCGATTTGTTGTTGGCCCGCACCGCGATAATCATAAACGAATTTCCAAATCACGCTGGCACCCACGAATGAAATGGCCAGCGGCATGAATATCAAACTCTTGGCCAAATTACCCCACCACAAACGATCAGTCAGCACGGCGATGATAAGACCCATCAAGGTGCAAAGGGCAGGCACAACGGCAAGCCAGAGAATATTATTGAAAATGGAAAGGCGGAATTGATCGTCATAAAAGGCCCATTTATAATTGGCCAGACCCACAAATTGATCGCCAGCACGGTCATGGAATGACAGCCAGACTGTTTGAATAACCGGAAAAATTAAATACACGCTGAGCAACAGCAAGGCCGGGCCCAAAAACAACCATGGCCTGATGTTGGCTTGTACGCGCAGATTGCGCACCGCACTAGCATCGTTGTTAGCATTGGCCGGGAAGGTTCTATCCAACAGCCAGTTTGAACCATAGAAATAACCGAAACATCCGCCAACACCCAGAACAACGGTGAAAAAGGCGTAAAGAACTTGCGCTATCATAGGGGCCGCTCCCGGTGTGAATTTCTAGAATGAAATAATAGAAGCTCCGGACCGGGAGTGGTCCGGAGCCTCGTCGTCGTTCTCAGGAGGAAGCCTGAAATTACTTCAAACCATCCCATGCTTTTTGAATAGCATCGGCTGTGTCTTTTGATGATTTGCCACCAACAAAATCCACCATGCCAGTCCAGAATGCACCAGCACCGATTTTGCCAGGCATAATGTCTGAACCGTCGAAGCGGAATGTTGTTGCAGCGGCCATCATGGCGCCTTCCTTGCGGGCAGCATCACTTGCATAGGCAGCTGGGTTGGCTGACTTCAGTGGGGTTAAGAAACCGCCATCTGCCATCCAGATTTCGTGTGCCAACGGCAACTTCAAGAAGTCGATGAAGGCGCGCGCAGATTTTGAATCCTTCGTGATGGTGAACAATGTGCCAGCACCCAACACAGGCTTACCAAGTTCTGGCTTTGAAGCGTAAGTTGGCATGTAGAAGAAGTCTACATCTTTGCCCATTTTTGTGCCTTCAGGGAAGAAAGAGGGAATGAACGATGCCTGATGGTGCATGTAGCACTTTGGCGGCGTTGAGAAGAGACCCTTCGGGCTGTCGCGGAAGTCGATTGAAGCAACACCAGCGTGACCGCCGTCAACATAAGCATCATTCTTGGCAAAGCCAGCAAAGACGTCCAAGGCATTGATCACTGCAGGATCATTGAACTTCACAGAGTTGTTCACCCAGCCATCATAGACTTCTGGCTTTTGTGTGCGCAGCATAATGTCTTCAATCCAGTCAGTTGCAGGCCAGCCTGTGGCACCACCTGAACCCAAACCAATGCACCATGGCTTCCCGCCATCTTTCACGATCTTGTCGGAAAGGGCAATTAAGTCCTCCATGGTTTCTGGAACTTTATAACCAGCAGCTTTGAAGTTTTCTGGGCTATACCATACAAGGCTCTTCACGTCGGTTTTATAGGAGAAGCCGTAGAAATTCTTGGCTCCGTCTTTGCCTTTGGTGGTGCCCAGATCAACCCAAGATTGGCCTGCGCCATAATTGTCGACCATCCACTTGGCATCATCAGCGGTCAATGGGCTGAGCAAGCCTTTGGCAGCGAGATCGGCGATCAGGCCTGGCTGTGGCAAGACTGAAATGTTGGCAGGGCTGCCAGCAGATGTATCAATCACAACCTGTTGTTCGTAGTTTTCCGAAGATGAATATTTTACGTCTGCGCCAGTAGCATCACGGAAATAATCCAGAACCACTTGAATGTGTTTTTCATCATCGCCGCGCCATGGTCCAAAAATCGTCAGGGTTTCACCCTTAAGGTCAACCTTTTTTAAATCATCAAGGTTCGACCATGTGAATTTCTTGTCTTCGCCTGGCTTGTATTTAAGATCGGCAGCAACGGCATGTGCGGCCAAAAAGCTGATGCCAAGGGCGGCCGCAGCGAGCATTGATTTAAATTTCATTGGTCTTCCTCCAGAGGGTTTCAAGTCTTCTCGATAGGAGGCGCAAAAAGGGGTGCTTGCAAACTCAATGCCAGCGCGATTAGATGTTCCTCCCAGAACAAACAGTGCAGGATGTTTGAATTTT
>JANXRO010000165.1 GCA_025356765.1 Hyphomicrobiales bacterium
CCGCGATGGCATGTTGACCAAAATATTGTCGATCTTGTCGGCCAGCGTGGATACAGGTTCAGCCGGACCAAAGAAGCCCAAGTAAGACGAGCCATATGGCAAGCTGGGGCTGTTCGATATTGGGGCTTGCAAGGAATGCGCTTGCGGCGCCGGGGCTTGATAGACGGGGGCTTGATAGACGGGTGCTTGATAGATAGACGTTTGGGCAGCATGCGTTGGCGCGCGCAGTTCCACCGGTGGTTGGGAATAAGAAACTTGCGGTGCTGGCTGCTGAATTTCCTGCACAGCAACTTCCGGAGCGGCTTCTTCTTGTTGCTCTCTGACTAACGTCAAATCACAATTTTCATAGAGTTTTTCCAAGGCATTGGTGGCAGTGCTTAACATTGCCTCAATCGCTATGATCGACTCGAACACAAATGCGTTGTCGGTTTCAAAGCTGTTGTTTGATTTCTCGTAACAGCCTGAAAGCAAAGATAGAATGCCACTGGCCCTTGCCAAGGCTTTGCCCAACTCGTCTGCTGGATGTTTCTGTTCTAAGGTCATTGCCGAAAATCTCCGCCCTCTGTGCAATATGGTTAACACATTATGTCGTTAACACTGGTTAACGCCACTAACACATTGAATAACCTAGATAAAAAAACTGCCCAACCCTGTCAACGGCGCTTTTTCCGACTTTAAAAGGACAAATGATTCTCACTGTTTGCAACCCATGATATTTTAAACGTTGAAATGCGTTGTGCCAAGCCGCTGTTTTTTCGGCGTTTTTGGTACCATGAACTGGGTTGCAAGTTGAAAAGGTTCAGTTCTAAACAGACGAAATGCAAATCAGTGGCGAAAATCGAACAGCAGGCATCTTATGGATGTTGGCCACAATGGGGTGTTTTATCTCGCTTGATGCAACGATGAAATTTGCTCTGCAAACATATTCATTGGTTGAGGTGACGTGGGGGCGATTTTTTTTCGCAACCATCTGTGCGCTGTTTATATGTGGGCGAAACTTTTCAACATTGGTGCAAACACGCTCGCCCGGCTTGCAAAGCTTGCGTTCAATATTGCTGATGGCCACAACAGGTTTGTTTAACGTGGGCATTGCCGCCCTGCCGTTGCCCACCTGCACGACCATTATGTTTATGAGTCCGATTTTGGTGACGATGCTTTCCAGTTTGGTTTTGCATGAGCATGTGGGCTGGCGGCGCTGGTGCGGCATCTGCATCGGGTTTTGTGGAGCGCTCGTCGTTATTCGCATTTGGCAAACCGGTTTGAGCGGCATCAACCATGGTGCAATTTTTGTGTTTGCCGCTGCTTTCACCAATGCCACCTATCAAATCTTCACCCGCAAATTGCGCGGCGAAAACCCGTTGACGTCTTTGTTGTTCACGGCGGTTGCAGGTGCTGTTGTGACCAGCGCGTTGTTGCCTTGGCATTGGAGCATGCCTGATGCATTTGGTTGGTTGTTGCTGGTGGCCAGCGGTGTCTTTGGCTGTGCTGGGCATTTGTTTTTGATCAAAGCCTTCACCGCTGCGCCTGCCAGTGTTGTGGCCCCGTTTTCATATTCATCGCTGATTTGGGCCACGGCTTTTGGAATTTTAATCTGGGGTGATTGGCCCGTGGCCAGCACATTGATCGGCGCTGCCATGATTATTGGTTCAGGCCTTTATATCTTTTTGCGTGAACGGCATTTGGCCGCGGCAACAATTGCGGCGGCCACTTAGTTATTTGGCATAGACCAGAAATGTGCCCTGCCCGTGCACATAAAGCTTGCCGTTTGCATCGGTTATTTTTGCTTCGGCTGTGAGCATGCTGCGGCCCGCATGAAGCACGGTGGCAGTTGCTTTTAAAATTCCGGTATCAACATCAACTTTTTTAACATAGCTGATATTCAGGTTCACCGTGCCCGCACCAGTGCCTGCGGCCAATTTTGTGATGACGGCTGATCCTAAACACGCATCCACCAAGCTTGCCAAATAGCCACCGTGAATGCGCATCATCGGGTTATAGAATTTATAATCTGGCGTTGCTTCTACAGTGGCCGTGCCATCACCCGCAGCCACCACGCGCATGTTCAACACTTCACCAAACGGATAGGTGTGATGGGAGGTGATCACATCGTTCAAATAATCAAGGCCAGACTTTGCATTAAAATCTGCAAAAACGGCTTCTGCTGCGGCTTTATAATCTGTCATCACACCAAGCGGCTTTGCACCACGGCTGCGGCAATGAAAGACGCAAACAGCGGATGAGGCTCAAACGGTTTTGATTTTAATTCTGGGTGATATTGCACGCCAATGAACCACGGGTGGTTGGTATATTCAACAGTTTCAGGCAGCAAACCATCTGGCGAAAGGCCAGCAAATTGCAGGCCCGCGGCTTCCAACCTTGCACGATAAGCTGTGTTCACTTCATAGCGATGGCGGTGGCGTTCAGAGATGCGCGTATCGCCATAAATTTCTGCAATATGGCTTCCAGGTTTCAAGCTGGCGTCAAAGGCACCAAGGCGCATTGTGCCGCCAAGGTCGCCGCCTTTTTTGCGAATTTCAAGCTCATTGCCCTTCATCCATTCTGTCATCGTGCCCACCACGGGTTCGGTGGTTTCGCCAAACTCTGTTGAGCTGGCGTTTTCAATGTGGCACAGGTTGCGGGCGGCCTCGATACAGGCCATTTGCATGCCGAAACAAATGCCGAAATAGGGCACTTCACGTGTGCGGGCAAAGGTTGCGGCTTTGATTTTGCCTTCAGAGCCACGCTCGCCAAAACCGCCTGGAACCAAGATGCCGTGAACGCCTTCCAGATAGGGCGATGGATCTTCCTTTTCGAAGATTTCAGATTCAATCCATTCGAGGTTTACTTTTACCTTGTTGGCAATGCCACCGTGAACCAGCGCCTCTTTCAAAGATTTATAAGCGTCCAGCAGGCCTGTGTATTTGCCCACAACCGCGATTGTCACTTCACCCTCAGGGTGAGACACGCGG
>JANXRO010000118.1 GCA_025356765.1 Hyphomicrobiales bacterium
TCAATAGCTCGGCTTTCCACGGCCATTTTGCCAGTGGGGCGAAACACGTTGTTGATCAAATACACCATCACGCTGGAGGCGATGAAGTTGAACATGATGGTGGTAATCACAATATGGCTGCCACGCTTGGCCTGAAGATAACCGGGAATCCAGCCATAAAGCGCACCAATGGCAATACTACCAATCATGGCGGCGAGAATTGTAATCGGCTGCGAAATGCTGGTGGGCAAAACCGCTGCTAAAGCGCCGCCCAGCAAAAGCCCGGGCGTTGCAGCGCCAAGCCCTGCTGTATAGGCCTGACCTTCGCCACCGATGTTGAACAAGCCCGCATGAAACGCCACAGAAACTGCCAGCCCGGTGAAAATGAAATTGGTGGCATAATAGAACATATAACTCCAGCCCTTGAGAGATCCCAAAGCACCATCAATCATAATGACCAAAGCGCGAAACGGATTTTCGCCGATGATGACAACAACAAGGCCCGAAATGAACAACGCGATAATCAGATTAATCGCTGGAATAAGCCCGATGTCGACCCATTTTGGAAGTTCACCGCGCTGGCTCATGCTGCTTCTTGCCCAACGCCGGCCATGAGCAAGCCCAGTTGACGCTCATCAGCATCAGGCCCGAGTTCACCCATCACACGGCCCGCAAACATCACTAATATACGATCTGACAGCGAGCGAATTTCATCAAGCTCCACAGACACCAGCAAAATAGCCTTGCCTTGATCACGCAATTCGATCAGGCGCTTGTGGATAAATTCAATGGCACCAATGTCCACGCCACGTGTTGGCTGGCCTACAATTAACAGATCAGGGTTTGAACCAATCTCACGCGCCAAAATAAGCTTTTGTTGATTACCACCTGAAAATTTAGAGCTTTTCAACAGTGGATTGGCTGGGCGCACATCAAATTCTTGCATCTGCTTTTGGCATTGTTTCACAACCGAATCATAATTCAGGTGATAGCCGCGGCCTAGTTTCGGATCATTCTGCCAGCCGAGGATTGCAGATTCAGCCGCGCTGAATGTTGTGATCAAACCGCGATGCTGCCTGTCTTCAGGAACATGGGCCATGCCGCGCTGGCGCAAAATTGAAGGGTCATGCAGGGCAGTGATGTCTTCGCCTTCAAAGAAAACCTGGCCAGATGTGGCCTTGGCAATTCCTGTAATCACATCCAGCAATTCAGATTGGCCATTGCCAGAAACACCGGCGATGCCCACTATTTCGCCTTTGCGCACTTGTAGTGACACGCCATCAACGCGCGGTGTTCCCTTGCGGTCGCGCCACACAAGATTGCGCACATCTAATACTATTTCGCCGGGTTTGGCTTTGCCTTTTTCGACGCGCAACAAAACACTGCGCCCGACCATCAGTTCCGCCAGTTCCTCGACAGAAGTTAAAGCCGTTTCTTTGGTTGCCACCATTTCACCACGCCGCATGACGGAAACATGATCCGTGATGGCCATGATTTCGCGCAGCTTGTGGGTGATCAAAATAACTGTTTTGCCTTGGTCGCGAAGCTGTTCCAGAATGCGGAACAAATGATCAGCCTCATCCGGGGTCAACACGCCCGTGGGCTCATCGAGAATCAACACATCAGCACCTTTATACAGTGCTTTCAAAATTTCGACCCGCTGTTGCAATCCAACAGGAAGTTCGCCCACGATTGCATCGGGATCAACATCAAGCTGATATTCTTGGGCCAAGCGGATCAATTCCGCGCGCGCTTTGGCCAAAGCAGGGCCGATCAATGCGCCGCCTTCGGCACCCAGAATGACATTTTCCAGAACGGTAAACGGATCAACCAACATGAAATGCTGGTGCACCATGCCAATGCCTAGTTGAATGGCATCAGTTGATGATTTGATTTTCACTGGCTTGCCGTTCACTTGGATTTCGCCTTTATCAGCGGCGTAAAATCCAAACAGGATCGACATCAAAGTGGATTTGCCAGCACCATTCTCACCAATGATTCCATGGATTGAAGACTTTGCAATCGACAATGAAACATTGTTGTTTGCGTGCACGGCACCAAAACGTTTGTCGATACCAATAAGTTCTATGGCGGGGACTGCTGGCTGCATTTGCCGTTTAGAACCCCTCCTCCCAAATAGGGAGAAGGGGCGCTCTCGTTATTTATTCAAC
>JANXRO010000136.1 GCA_025356765.1 Hyphomicrobiales bacterium
CGCCACGGCTGAAATGGAATTCAAACGGCCCGCGTATGGAACAAATGGCCAATGCGGCACCCAAGGCGCTGTCTTGATATTTTTTGCGAACCCCCATCAATGGCACACGACAGGTGAGCGATTTTTTGGTGATCAATTTGCCCACCAACTTGGCCCAGCCAAAGGGTAGAATCGAACCCTGCATGCCCGCAATCCATTCATTTAAATTGGGCAGCGAAATGCAAAATGCGGCAGGTTCACCCTTGTAAAAGGCAATGCTGGTCATATCCTTGTGGAGCAGCATTTTAAAATTCGTGGCCAGCATGGCAAGTTCTGCCTGAGTGAATGGAATGAAACCCCAATTATCGGCCCAAGCATCATTGAAGATCGACATCACGATGTCGATGTCTTCTTTGATCTTGCCCTTGTTCACGGGGCGAATTGTAATATCGCCCGATGCCATGCTGCGATCATAAATTTTCTTGAGCGTGGGCGCAAAACCGCTGGCGCGGGGCAGATAATATGCCAGCATATCCTTGGCTTTGGCAAAACCTTGTTCTTTGATGCGCGCATCATAATAAGGCAGGCCGTGGCCCATGAACAACATGGGCGGCATGTTAAACCCATCAACCAAAGTTCCAGATTCATCATTGATGGAAAAGCTGAAAGGCCCGCACACAGTTTTCATGCCACGTTCACGCAGCCAATCGCCGCCCGCTTTGAACAAGGCAGCAAAAACTGCTGGATCATCCACTGCTTCCAGAAAGCCAAATTGGCCCGCCGCATCTTTATAGCGTTCTAAATGCAAATCATCAATTTGTGCGGAAATGCGACCCACGGCCACGCCATCTTTTTCAGCGATAAACAATTGCGCCTTGGCATGTTGAAAATAAGGGTTACGCTTTTGGTTGAGATGGTCCAACCTTTCCAAATACAATGGCGCTATCCAATTTTTATCATGCTCATAAACTTTGAAGGCGACCTTCAAAAAATCCATTTTATCTTGCTTGGTTTCAACGAGGCGGATGGTGATGACGGGCATGATACTTTTCTTTATGAACGCTTGTGTGCCATAGATGGATGAGCCAGCGTAAGTTGGCAAGATTTTTTCGAGCGGGGGCTCATCGTGAAACGAATTCCATTAAAGTTATTTCATCTGTTTTCGCGGTTGCAGCGTGGCAAAACCTTAGGCGCGCGCGTCTGCGCCATCGACGAACAGGGCCGCATTTTGCTGGTGCGACACAGCTATGTGAAAGGCTGGACATTTCCTGGCGGCGGTGTGGACAAGGGCGAGACCTTAAAACAGGCGGCTATTCGCGAATTGCGCGAAGAAGCAGCGGTGGAAGTGACAGGCCCTATGCACTTGCACGGCATGTTCAGCAACGAAAAAAGCTTTCCGGGCGATCATGTGGCGTTGTTCATTGCGCGCGAGTTTGACGCGCACACATTTGAGCCGAACATGGAAATTCTGGAAGCAAGATTTTTTGAACCTGCTCAGTTGCCGCAAGACATAAGCCCTGCCACCCGCACAAGGCTTGCCGAGATTTTGGACCACGCCGAAATATCAGACCAGTGGGTAGTATCTCAGTTTGAAATTTGAATAGCTTGACAGGCCATCGCATCCCGTTCAGTTTTCCTATATGCTTAACGGAAAGCACAGGAGCAATAGTGTCCGATATTCATATTCCACATGCCTGCAAGGTTTTTATAGATTCGTCGAAAAGGGATGCTCCTCGACGTACTCTTTGTGTTGTGACCTACCTTCCTGAGCATTGTTTGACTGACGCAGAAAGGGCCGCGCACGACGAAATGATGAAAGCAATATTCAGGGCCGTTGCAGAGCACGATCTACAGCATCATCAAATTACTTGGGACAGTAAGAATGCCGAAAGGACCTAAAGGTGAAAAGCGCCTCGCCGAGTGTATAGGCACTTAAAAGCACCGCATTACAGGTGAACCAGATGCTGAGCACATTTCAACAAGTTTCATTGAACGCTCAAATTTCACAATGCGGATGCACAATCGGCGCTTTACCCGCCTCACCAACGGGTTTTCAAAGAAGGTTGAAAACCATGCCTACGCAGTTGCCCTTCACATGATGTACTACAACTTCGTCAAGCTTCATTCCAAGTTGAAGGTCACGCCCGCAATGGCCGCCGGCGTTTCAAGTAAGCTTTGGGAAATTGGTGATATTGTTGCATTGGTCAAAGCTGAGGAAAATACTGTTGATCGGAGACGCGGTCCATATAAAAAGGCGGCTGCCACTTAAAGCTAGAGGAGTAATGTCGCGGTGAAAAAGTTTGGAGACACAGTTACCAACCAAGAGAGCGGCAAACACTTCTTTGTATCCACCGTTCCAGTGAACCCCTTAGGGGAATGGTTTTGGCAGTCGGCAGTTTTCAAACAAAGATTTGGCCCATTCGCAGGGGTTTTTCGTCCGGTCATATTTTTAGGCGCTACAGCAGAGGTATTCGCCGAGCGCCAGCACCAGAAAATAGTTGAATTAGTGCGAGAAGTTCCGCCAGGCAAATGGAACGAAGCTCGCGACCACCTTTTGCGCACTTTACTAGACGAAGAATTTGCACGTCAAGAGTCCGATAGCGAAGACTTTTTTCAAGAGATGCTGAAAGCAACAGGCGACTCGTCCGATTAAATTACAAAATTCAGACTGACCCACTACCGACCAGTGGTAGCGCTTGACGAATTGCAAGCGAAGGTCTAACGCGCCGTCTATGAACATTGATCTCCACACAGGTTTGCGACGAGTTTGTTTTTTCGTTTAACCGCCCGGTGAAACGGGCAGACAACTTGTGGTGGCCCGATCATGCATTCATATTTTCCCGAACATAAAACCGCTGATGACACTTCAGCAATTGAACATTTGCTGGATTTAACCTTCGGCCTTTCGCGTTCCACCAAAACATCTTATCGCCTGCGTGAGGGCAATACGGCGGCCCAAGGCATGTCGCTGGTGGTGCGTGAACCGGGATTTGGTCTGGTGGGGGCCATCAGCTTTTGGCCATTGATTATTGGCCGTGCTGATGCGCCCGCACTTCTTTTGGGCCCGCTTGCTGTCCACCCCGAACGGCAAAACCTGGGCATCGGCAGGCTTTTGATGAACGAAGGCATTGCCAAGGCAAAGGCCCGTGGCCATGCCTTGATGATTTTGATTGGCGATGAGCCCTATTATGCCCGCGTGGGTTTTGCCCGCGTGCCAGAAGGGCAAATTCAAGTGCCGGGGCCAGTGGATTTGAAGCGGCTTTTATATTTGGAAATGCAACCTGGTGTTCTGAAAAAAGCCAAGGGCTTGGCTTTGGCACCCTGGCGCTGGCGGCAGATTATCGACCTTCGCGCCACCACATAAGGCTTGCTGCAAACAACAGCGCGGCCAAGCTGATCAACGTTGAAAACAGTGAAACTTCGCGCACTGCTGTCACCTGCACCAAGCCATTGGCCTTCAAATTCATCCAGCCGGAACCCGCATAAGGGCCAGCGCTGCTTTGTTTTGAAATGCGTATGATTCCGTCTTCAAGCCACGCAATGCCGCCACCTGTGGCCGCGCTAACGGGCTTTAGTTTTTCCTCAGTGGCCAATAAATCAGCGGCCTCTTTTGCATCCTGAATTCCAACATCAACGGCGGTTTGCAAATCACCATCTTTAATTTCGTAAAGCCCTTGTTGCGGCATTAAAATGCGCGCGGTGAAAAGCCCCGGTTTTTCTTGCACCAAAGGCACGCTGGTATTTTTTCCATCCGGCGCTGTTGCGTTCACGGATGCATATGAATCTTTTAAACCCCGCCGCTCAATCACAATGTCAGCACCCACCTGTTTGGCATGAAGCTGTTCTTCTTCAAGTTCAGGTTCTTTCATGGCCCAATGGGCAATGCGTTTGAGCAGTTCTGTTTGCGGGCCGCCGCCATCATAGCCGCGTGCCCACAGCCAAGATTGATCAGACAAAATTTGCCCCACACGGCCCTGGCCCACACGGCGCAAAACCAGCAACGGCTTTTCATCTGGGCCACTCATCAATTGTTCAGTTTTGCCATCATCATTCACCAAGGTTGTATCAATCAACCGAAACCATTTTCCCCAGCGTGGCTCAGTTGCACTGGCCCCCACCAAATCCCGCGTGACTGGGTGGCGTTCGCCTTGCTTGCTCAGCAACGGCTTGAAAGGCTGTTCGGTAATGGCGCCTGTGGGCACAGCGCCTAATACATCCGCCAGGGGAGAAGTATAAAGCCCATCAGGCTTTGCATAATCTTCACCCGACGAAACCAGAAGTGCCCCACCATTGCGCACATAAGTTGCGATGTTGCCCAGATAAGCATCGGGCAAAATGGACTGATGGCGATACCGATCAAAAATGACCAGATCAAATTTATCAAGCTTGTCGACAAACAATTCTGTGGTGGGAAAGGCAATCAATGAAAGTTCAACATTCGGTGTTCCATCTTGCTTTTCAGGCGGGCGCAAAATGGTGAAATGAATGAGATCAACCGCAGAATCAGCTTTCAACAAATTGCGCCATGATCTCTCGCCCGCATTGGGCTGGCCCGAAATGAGCAACACGCGCAGCCGATCACGAATGCCATCAATGCGCGTGAGCAGATGATTATTTTGTGCCGAAAGTTCTCCGGGCTTAACAGCAGCAGAAAGCCCCACGAGATTTTCGCCCGCGTGATCGATCTTCACCGCAACTTCAGCTGAAGCGCCGGGCTTTACGATAATTGTTTTCGGTTCCTGGCCGGGAATGGTGACAACAACGGGAATATCAACTTGCCCTTCACCCTGTTCTTCAACATGAAATTGCAACATGGGTTCTTGGCCCACCAGCGCAAAACGCGGCGCATGATCGACCACAATTTTGCGATCTTGCTCACGCTTGCTGCCAGTAATCAACGTGTGGATGGGGGAAGGCAGAGCCTGCAACGCCTTGCCCGTGGGCACATCATGCACCTGGCCATCCGTGATCATAAATGCGCCAGCAAAGCGGCTTGGTGGAATATCAGCCAAGGCATGATTCAATGCGGCAAAAGCTTGCGTTCCACTATTTTCAGCGCTGTTTGAATTGACCCTAGCGATGCGAAGTTCAGTGTTGCCCAATTCGGCCACGCGGGCTTTGAGCATATCCAAGGCCTTGGTGGTTATGGCACCGCGATCACCAATTTTATTGCTGGCACTTTCATCAACCACAGCCAGTGCAATATCTGAAATAGGGGTTGAATCATTTTGGTGCAGTGTGGGGTTGGCCAATGCGGCCAGCAAAAATGCGCCGGTTAAAACGCGAAGCAAAGCACCGCGAATGCTCTTGAAAACAAGATAAACGCAAAGTGCTGCGACAAGGCCACCAAAGCCGATGATCAACCAGATATTCAACAGGGGTTCAAAGCTCACATTCATTTTTTGCCCAATCTTTCCAGAATGGGGCCGATGTGAACTTGATCAGATTTATAATTTCCGGTGAGCGCATACATCACTAAATTAACGCCCACGCGAAAGGCAAATTCGCGTTGCCGCCCGGTGCCCGGAACCAGCGCATGGGTGGGTTGGCCCAGATCATCCAAACCCCAAGCGGCGGCATAATCATTGGAACCGATGATAATGCCTGAAACATTATCAGCACCATTTGTAGCTGCATCATCTGGCGCTTCAACCCATAAGGGCCCGCCCACATAACGGCCGGGAAAATCTTTCAGCAGATAAAAACTCTTGGTCAAAGCATGCGTTGCCGGAACGGTTTCAAGCGGCGGAATATCAATCTTGGCCAGAATGCGCCGCAACGCTGCCTCGCTTGCACCATTGCCACCAAAGGCCGTTTGATCACGCAAATCAAAAAAGATTGTGCCACCATTTTTCATAAAGGCGGAGATGCGTTCCAACGCCGCCGCATTGGGCGCATCTGCATCTGGCAAAACAGGCCAATATAAAAGAGGATAAAACGCAATATCATCATTTTCAATATCAATGGCAGCGGGCGCTGCGAGCACGGCAGACGTGCGATCTGCAATCACCAGCCCCAAGCCTTTAAGCCCTTCCTCACTGGTTTGATCAACATCTGCATCGCCGGTTTTTACAAACGCCAAATGGGTTTGCAACGAAGCTTGCATGGCTGTTTCAAGCGAAGTTTCGGCTTTTGCGTTTTGGTGCGGCACGGCTTGAATAAGCAACACAGCCACAAAACCGGCTGCGACTGCGCGGCGTGAAAGCAAGCCGTTTAAAAACAGCACAGCCAAGCAATCCAGCAAGAAAACCAATGCTGCCGTGATGAACAGTGGCTTGGCATAATGAATGGTGGCGGCGGGTTTTAACACTTGCGCATTAAGCCCAGCGGGAAGTGGCGTTAAATCCTGCGCTGTAAGTTTTAAATTCACCGCACGGTTTTGTTCACCGCGAGAATAAATGCCAGCGGGCGTTGCTAAAGACACAGAGGCAGTTTCAGAATCTTTTTGCGATATGGTTTTTGGCGTATCGGTGGATGATACCAACTCGCCTGTGCCCAACATTAGCAATCGTTGCACAAAATCACCCGCCACGATGGTGCTGGCGTTTTCGGCGTTGATACTTCCCGCAGGTGGGGCCAAGGCGGCGATGCGTTGCAACATGTTCACAAACGTGCCCGAAAGCGGCAAGTTGGACCAATCGGCATTGGCAGAGACATGAAATAAAACGATGCGGCCCTTGCCATAGGGGGCTGATGTGACAAGCGGTGTTCCATCTGCAATGCTGGCCCAAGTTTTGGCTGAAAGTTGGGCATCAGGCTCTGCCAACACTTGGCGCGAAATCACGATTTCTGGATCAATGGTCAGGCCTGAAAACACGCTGGTTTCAGGAAATGGCAAAATATGTTGCGGCGTTTCCCAGCTTAACGTGCTGTCAAAATTCCTCTCACCTTGGCGAAGCGTGATGGGCAAAAGATCATCAGCGCTGGCAGCCATTTTAGGCCCGGCAAAGCGCAGCAACAGCCCACCCTTTTTCAACCAATCAGATACTACATCATGGTCTTCATCCGAAAGTTTTCCAACATCAGCAACCACCAACATGGAAAGGCCCTGATCAAGCGCTGACTTTAATTCTGCACTGTCTTTCGGAATGGAAATTTCGGCGAAAGGTTCAACCGCATGCGTTACATAATGCAGCGACGACAACAAGGGTTGATCAGCCGCCACACCACTTCCGGCATTGATCGCCACGGTTTTGCGACGCCAGCGATCATCAAGAAGTTGTTTTGCACCCGCATGGTTTTCATCTTTCACTACGATGCTTTGGACATCATTGCGCAAGGCTACAGGCAGGGAGAGCGTGGCTTTGGCCTCAACGCTATTCGTTGGAAATGTAATCACACTTTCAACCAACACGCGCCCATCGCCGCCTAAAGCTTGCACAGTGGCTTTTGAAGAAGAATTGGCATTACGCAAAGCCGAGACGACAATATCGCCGCCCACAAGGTGTGGCGCGTTCAGCGCGGTGATTGAAGTCTGCGGAGCCGATTGAAAAATTTGTACCATGCCAAATTGCTTGACCAGTTGATCATGGAAAACTTGGCCCGTTGCTTGGTCTAGCCCATCACTCAGCCACACAACTTCGGTTGGCGTTGGGGTTAAATTTTTCACAGCATCGAGTGCTTTCAACCGATCCGTCGGTAAGGCCAGTGGCTGTGAAGCCAGCGTTGATTTCAAAGCCTCGGCGGCACTTTTGCCGATAGGTTTTTGCGGCGCTGTGGTGGTGACAACATAAACCACACGATCATTCATATCATTCAAAACCTGCTGGGCTTCCTGCAATTGCTTTGGCCAGGTTTTCGCTGCAGCCCAACCATCATCCACCATAACCAACAATGGGCCATTGGTTTTTGTAATGGGCTCAGCCGTTTTTA
>JANXRO010000201.1 GCA_025356765.1 Hyphomicrobiales bacterium
AATGCCCACTTGGTGTTTGCGCGCCATGCCTTCGCCAATTGCAACACCGCCCGCTTTGGCAAAGCCTTTCATCGAGGGTTTTTCATCCAATGTGCCGGGAGTCACAATGCCGGTGTGCAAATCCTTGTTGTTCACATCAGTCAGCTTCAACAAATCTTCTTCGCTAACCCCACGCACCAAAGCGCCCGTCGCGTTGCGGTTGGAAGACACCATAACCTGGCCTTCAACCAAAGCGATAACGCGGGTCACACCATCCACTTTGCTCAATCGTTCAGCCAAGGCCTTATAATCTTGAATGGGGTTTTGATCGTTGCGGAACACTGCGGCATGGCCCGAAAAGCCCAAAATTTTGCTCAGCAATTCTTGATGAAATCCATTGAACACAGACATGACCACAATCAACGTGGCCACGCCCAACATAATTCCCAGAAATGAGAAAAATGAGATGACGGAGATAAACCCTTCCTTTCGCCTTGCACGCAAATAACGCAAGGCCAGCAGCCACTCAAACGCGGCAAAAGACCTGGTGGCGGGAAGAGAGCTCAGTTTGAGAACCTCGCCGTAACTTGGTCAAGCGCCACATTTTCACGCGCCCCTGTTTTGCGGTTTTTAATTTCAGCAATGCCTTCCTTCAAACCGCGCGGGCCAATGATCACCTGCCAAGGTAGGCCGATCAAATCCATCGCAGCAAACTTTGCGCCACCGGGTTGGTTTCTGTCATCATACAAAACATCAACGCCCTTGGCCTGTAAATCCTTATAGATTTTTTCTGCCGCTGCATCAGCCTCAGCATCACCGGATTTGATGTTGATCAAGCCAACTTTAAACGGTGCCACGGCTTCAGGCCAGATGATGCCATCCTTATCGTGGCTGGCTTCAATAATACCGCCTACCAAACGTGAAACGCCAATGCCGTAAGAGCCTGATTGCAGGGTCACCTTCTTGCCATCGGGGCCTTGCACTTCGCAGCCCATGGGCAGGGAATATTTATCGCCAAAGAAAAAGATGTGGCCCACTTCAATGCCGCGGCCTGAAAGGCGCTTGCCTTCTGGCACACGTTTTTCAAATTCGGCTTGATCATGTTTTTCATCGGTGGCCGCATAGCGTGATGTATAATCGGCCACCATGTTCGCAACGGCTTCAACATTGTCATAATCAATGTCGATTGTTGACCAATCCAAATCATGCAAAGCACCGTCGAAAAATACGCCGCTTTCGCCAGTGTCAGCCAACACCAAAAATTCGTGGCTGGCATCGCCACCAATTGGCCCTGTGTCTGCACGCATGGGCACAGCTTTAATGCCCATACGGGCAAAGGTTTTCAAATAGCTCACAAACATTTTGTTGTAAGAATGTTTGCCCGCTTCAACGCTGATATCGAAGGAATAAGCGTCCTTCATCAAAAATTCGCGGCCACGCATCACGCCAAAACGCGGGCGTACTTCATCGCGGAACTTCCATTGAATATGATAAAGGTTGCGCGGCACATCTTTATAAGACTGCACACCGGAACGAAAAATATCGGTAATCATTTCCTCGTTGGTTGGCCCGTAAATTAAATCCCGGTCTTGCCTGTCTTTGATGCGCAACATTTCTTTGCCATAAGCATCATAGCGACCAGATTTGCGCCACAGGTCAGCCGATTGAAGCGTGGGCATCAACACTTCCAAGGCCCCTGCCCTGTCCTGCTCTTCGCGCACAATCTGTTCAATTTTCTTTAAAACCCGAAAGCCCATGGGCAACCAGGAATAGCTGCCCGCCGCCTCTTGGCGCACCATGCCAGCACGAAGCATCAACCGATGCGAAGCAATTTCCGCCTCTTTAGGGTCATCACGGAGAATTGGCATAAAATATTGCGAAAGACGCATCGAGAATCCTTTGTGGTTTTGTGTCGCTCTTTTAAGGCTTTAACGTGGCTTGGCAAGAACTTGGCAAGTACACTAAATAATTCGCTTGGCATCGAGGTACAATTGTGACTAGATTGTGTTATCAGACCGCAGGGCCGAATTGCCCCAGGTCTAGGGAGGAATTGAGCAGGCATTCATTGCCGCAGATCTGGTGACCTTAAGAAGCGCCAGTACAATTGAGAAACCCAATTAAGTGGCGGAT
>JANXRO010000214.1 GCA_025356765.1 Hyphomicrobiales bacterium
GGATAGCCTGGGTCTTCCATGGCCACCTTGGTGGTTTTATCCACCAGCAAACTACACAGAATGAAAATGGCGTTTTGTGCGCCCAAGGTGACAAGAATTTCGTCATCGCTGGCCATGATGCCGCGCCGTGGCAAAATGCGCCGCCGAATTTGTTCCACTAACAATGGGTCGTCCATCGCTGTTGCATCACTCGTCCAATCGGCCAACCATTTTTTTCCAAGCGCTTGCCTGGTGCAATCGCGCCATTCGGCCAGCGGAAAAAGATTATGATCAAGCTGGCCATAGAGGAATGGATATTGATAATCTGACCAATTGTGCGGCCTCTGTGAGTTAAGCTGCTTTGATGGGTTTTGCTTGAATAGATTGTCCCAATTCAATTCAGTTTTTTCGATTGGCGCTTTGGCGTTTTTGCCGCGCGGTTTTACAACATGGTCTTCCAAGGCTTTATCAGCCACAAAATAACCCGAACGTTCTTTGGCGTGAAGATAGCCATCGTCCAACAAGCCCTGATAGGCCAGAACAACAGTGTTGCGCGACACGCCTAAAGATTTTGCCATTTTGCGCGTTGAAGGAATGGCTTCGGCCTGATCAATCTGGCGGTCTAAAATGGCAGCGACAAGCGCCTCACGAATTTGTGCTTGAAGCGAGGCATATTCGCCGCGCCGAATGTGGATAAGCCAATCACGCATGTTAAACCTCTTTGAACTGGCACTATCATGGTGCCAATTCACATTCTAGCCCAAAAACGACACATGCTGGCCCTTGTCATATAAGCAGGCTGGTATAGCGCTTCAGTGGGAATCTGATTAAGTGTAGTCCATGGTTTTTGCAGGTCTTCCAAAACAACCGCAGGTTAATCTTTCCCCCAAAAACTGGGACGAGGTTAAATCCACCACATGTTATATGTGCGCTTGCAGATGCGGCATCAAAGTGCATCTAAAAGATGGCAAGGTTGTTTATATTGATGGCAACCGCGACCATCCGGTGAACAAGGGCATCATCTGCGGCAAGGGTGCCGCTGGTATCAAGCAACATTATTCCCCGGCACGATTGTCAAAGCCATTGATCCGTGTGGGTGAACGTGGCTCTGGCGAATTTCGTGAAATTGAATGGGAAGAAGCGTTGCGCACAGCCACATCGTGGCTTTCAGAAGTGCGTAACTCTGACCCCAAGAAGCTGGCGTTTTTCACGGGCCGTGATCAATCACAAGGCTTAACTGGTTGGTGGGCCTCACAATTTGGTACGCCGAATTATGCCGCACACGGCGGGTTTTGTTCGGTCAACATGGCAGCCGCTGGGCTTTACACTTACGGTGGATCGTTCTGGGAATTTGGTGAACCTGACTGGAAACACACCAAATATTTTCTGCTGTTCGGCGTGGCGGAAGACCATGCCTCAAACCCCATCAAAGCCGGCTTGGGCAAGCTTAAAGCGCGCGGCACCAAAATTGTTTCAATCAATCCGGTCAAAACTGGATATTCCGCCATTGCTGATGAATGGATAGGCATTCGCCCGGGCACAGATGGTTTGTTTGTATCAGCATTGATTCATGAATTGCTGCATGCGCAGAAAATTGATGGTGACTATCTGGCGCGCTATACCAATTCATCGTGGCTGGTGATTGAAAATGCAGACGGGGCTGATCATGGTTTAATTGCGCGCAATGGGGCAGGAAATCCTTTGGTTTGGGATCATCATATTAACCGCGCTGTGGTGGCCAATACTTCGGACGCGACGCCAAAATTGATGGGCCGTTTCACTTTGGATGATGGCCGCAAAGTTGTGACCAGTTTCACCTTGATTGCAGAGCGGTTTACAGTAGGTGAATATTCACCAGAAAATGTATCAGAACGTTGCGGCGTGAAGGCAGAAACCATTCGACGCATTGCCGCAGAGCTGGCCCACACTGCATTTGAAGACACCGTTGAACTTGATATTCCGTGGACGGATTATCAAGGTCGCCACCACCCAAAAACTGTTGGGCGGCCGGTGGCCATGCACGCGATGCGCGGAATTTCGGCCCATGCCAATGGGTTTCACACTTGTCGAACCATTCACATTTTGCAAATTATGTTGGGCACAATCGATGTGCCCGGCGGTTCACGCTATAAGCCGCCGTTCCCAAAATCCATTCCGCCCAATGTGAAACCCGCTGGCAAGGTGGGGCAGGTGAAACCCAACACGCCGCTACCTGGCCCGCCGCTGGGGTTCGTCACAAGCCCCGAAGATTTGTTGGTGGATGAACAGGGAACACCCCAGCGCATCGACAAAGCCTATTCTTGGGATGCGCCATTGTCGGCCCATGGCATGATGCATATGGTGATCAACAACGCCGCCAAGGGCGATCCTTACACCATCGACGTGTTGTTCATGTATATGGCCAACATGAGTTGGAATTCAGCCATGAACGTGCCTGATACCATCAGTGCACTGACGAAAAAAAATGCCAGTGGCGAATATATCATTCCAAAAATCATTTACTCAGACGCATATGCCTCTGAAATGGTGCATTATGCTGATTTGATTTTGCCGGATACAACCTATCTGGAGCGTTGGGATTGCATCTCGATGCTGGATCGCCCGATTTCAGAGTCCGATGGGCCAGCCGATTCCATTCGTCAGCCGGTGGTGGAGCCAGACCGTGACGTGCGGCCATTCCAAACTGTGTTGTTGGATTTGGGTTATCGTTTGGGCCTGCCCGGCATGACGAATGCTGAAGGCAAGGCGCGCTATCCCGGCGGCTATCAAGATTATATCGTCAACCATGAACGCGCGCCCGGGCTTGGGCCGCTTGCGGGTTTCAGGGGCAAAGATGGCAAGGCAGCGGGGCGGGGCGCTGTAAACCCCGACCAGCTTAAAGCCTATATCGACAATGGCAGTTATTGGTTTCAAGAGCTGCCAGACCACATGAAATATTATCGCCACGTGAATTGGGATTATCTGGATTGGGCCACGTTCTTTGGTTTTCTGCCAAGGCCTGAACCCATCATCCACCATGTTTATTCTGAGGCTTTGCAAAAGTTCAGATTATCAGCCCGTGGCCATGGCAAAGTCGTGCCGCCCGCCCAACATAAGCAGCGCATCGAAACTTATTTTGATCCCATTCCCTTTTGGTATGCGCCGTTTGAAGGCAGCATGATTGATGAGGTTGAATTTCCGATGCACGCCATAACCCAGCGGCCCATGGCGATGTATCATTCATGGGGTTCACAAAATTCGTGGTTACGCCAAATTCTGGGACGCAATTGGCTTTACATTCATAAAAATCGCGCCGCAAAATTGGGCATTGAAGAAGGTGATTGGGTGGATGTGATTTCGCACCATGGCCAGATTAAAGGCCAAGCAAAATTGCTGGATGGCCAAAACGAAGATACGGTTTGGACGTGGAATGCAATCGGCAAACGCAAGGGAACTTGGGGCCTTCAACCCGATGCGCCCGAAGCCAAAAAAGGGTTTTTGCTGAATCACTTAATCAGCGATCTTCTTCCAGAACGTGAGGGTGGCTATCGCTATTCCAACAGCGACCCCATCACCGGCCAAGCCGCGTGGTATGATTTGCGGGTGCGGGTTGAAAAGAGCGCTGATCAAACACCTTTGAGTGCGCCACAATTTAAAAAATTCAAATCCTTGAAGAGGGCGAAATGACATCGTTGCCCCAAACCACCGCCAAGAAACTGGGTCTCGTTATTGATCTTGATACCTGTGTGGGCTGCCAAGCCTGCGCCACGTCTTGCAAGGAATGGAATTCCCAAGGTG
>JANXRO010000243.1 GCA_025356765.1 Hyphomicrobiales bacterium
TTGCGCATCAAAGCTGCGGATGGATTCGAGTGTATCGCCAAAAAAATCCAATCGCACCGGGTTATCAAACCCTGATGGATAAATATCGATGAGCCCACCACGCACCGCAAATTCACCTGAGTCCACAACCGTGCCCACGCGCGAATAACCATTGTCGATCATAAAGGTTTGGATGGCCTCGCCTGAAATGCGCATGCCCGGTTTGGCATTGAACATGCCTTGGGCCACCAATGTTTTGGGCACAACGCGTTGCAAAACCGCGTTCACGGTTGTTAAAACTAAAAATGGCTTCGCCATGCCCTCGTTTAAACGCGCAAGTGTGGAAAGCCTGCGCGCCAGAATATCAGCCGAAGGTGAAACCCTGTCATATGGCAAGCAATCCCATGCGGGGTATCGCAACACTTCAAGTTCCGGAGCAAAATATGAAAGCTGTTCTTCAAACCCAGCCAAGTGTTGGTCATCACGACACACATAAACAAAACCGCGTTTGCCCGCCTCTGCCACAAGCTGGGGCAAAACCATGGCGTCTTGGCCTTCCAGCAAGCCTGAAAGCATAATGCGGCCCGGCAGCTTTAAACGTTCGGCCAAATTGCTGGGCAATGTCATCGCGCCAACCTCGGGCGATAGGCCAACATGGCTTCCAGCATCAGGCTTTTGCGGCTTTCGGGCATGGCTTCTTGGCGTGTCATCCACGCCAACAGTTCTTGATCAGGAATTTCTAAAATATCAGCAAAATGCAACAAGGCCTTGGCATCCATATGGGGCAATTGTTCTTGCGCAAAGCCGCCCACAACCAAATCCATTTCTTTGATGCCGCGATGTGTGGCCCGCCACAGCAATCGCTTGCGAATATTTTCAAGCTTGTCGATCATGGGCTGGGCTTCTAAACGCGCAACACTTGCGCTGCAACCATTTGCCTGAGAAACTTATGACCATGCGACCACTTGTTCTCAACCCCCTGTTTGCCGATTTAAGCGGTGTAAAAGGCATTGGCGAGAAAACCTCAAAGCTTTTGGCCAAGCATTTGCGGGGTGATCAAGCATTGCCTGCTCGGTTTGTGGACGCATTGTTTCATTTGCCAAGCCATGTGATCGACAGGCGCTTTCGGTGCACCATATCACAATTGCCTGTCCAAGGTGTTGCCACGCTGGAAGTGACCATCGGCAACCATAAAGCACCGCCACGCGGCGTGCGTGCTCCTTATAGAATTGATGCCTATGACGACAGCGGGCACATGACGCTGGTATTCTTTTCAACCTATCCAGACCAAATGGCGCGGCAATTTCCCGTGGGAGAAAAGCGCTTCATCTCTGGCGAAATCAGCTGGTATGGCGCTGAAGCGCAGATGAGCCACCCAGACTATGTTTTAAACAGCGAAGACTTTGGCAAAATGCCAGCCTTGGAACCTGTCTATCCGCTCACCTCTGGTCTTAGTTCAAAAATAATGCGCAAAGCCGCAAATGCAGCGCTTGAAAAGCTGCCACAAATGCCGGAATGGCAAGATGATTCATGGCTACAAAAAAACGCTTGGCCAAGTTTTCAGGCGGCGTTGAACACACAACACGCGCCAGATAATCCTGTTGCATTGGGGCTTGATCAGCCAAACCGCCTGCGCTTAGCCTATGATGAATTGCTAGCCAACCAACTGGCCCTTTCATTGGTGCGCGCCCAGATGAAACGCGCCAGTGGCCGAAAGCTGGTGGGCACTGGCCAACTGCAAAACCAGATCATCAATGCCCTTCCTTATCAATTAACGCGTTCTCAAATTTCGTCTGGCCAAGAAATTGCCGCCGATATGGCTTCGGGCCAGCGCATGTTACGCTTGTTGCAGGGTGATGTGGGTGCGGGCAAAACCATAGTGGCGCTTTTGGCTTTGGCGATTGCTGTTGAAAGCAAAACCCAAGGCGCATTCATGGTGCCCACCGAAATTTTGGCACGGCAGCATTATGCAACGCTTTCAAAATTGGTGGCCTCAACACCCCTGCGTTTGGCGCTTCTCACAGGCCGCGAAAAAGGTAAACCGCGTGAAGATATTTTGACCAAGCTTGCCGAAGGCAAAATCGATATTTTGATTGGCACCCACGCGCTGTTTCAAGACCATGTGGAATTTCAAAATCTGGGCTTGGTGGTGATTGATGAACAACATCGCTTTGGCGTGCACCAACGCTTGGCACTGCAAGCAAAATCTGAACAGGGCACAGATCTGTTGGTGATGACGGCAACGCCGATTCCGCGCACACTGGCGCTAACAGTGTATGGCGATATGGATGTGTCGAAACTGACTGAAAAACCCGCAGGGCGCTTACCCATCGACACACGCGTGATGCCGCTTTCACGCATTGATGAGATTGTGTCGGGCCTGCACCGCAGTTTAGCCACAGGTGCGCGGGTCTATTGGGTTTGCCCTTTGGTGGAAGAAAGCGAATTTGTTGATTCTGCCGCCGCTGAAAAGCGGTTTGAAGCACTGCGCGAAATCTTCGGCCTTACAGTGGGCCTCGTTCATGGCCGCATGAAAGGCGTTGAAAAAGATGCGGTAATGGCGAATTTCAAATCCGGGCTTTTAACCATTCTTGTCTCAACCACAGTGATTGAAGTTGGCGTAGATGTGCCCGAAGCCTCGATTATGATCATCGAAAATGCTGAACGTTTCGGCCTGGCCCAGCTTCATCAATTGCGTGGCCGCGTAGGGCGCGGCGCTGCCAAATCAACTTGCCTGCTGATCTATCAAGACCCGCTGGGTGAAACGGCCAAGGCGCGGCTTAAAATTATGCGAGACACAGAAGATGGCTTCATTATTGCTGAAGAGGATTTGAAATTGCGTGGCGCTGGCGAAATGCTGGGCACGCAACAATCTGGCCTTCCGCTGTTTCGCATGGCTGATTTATCCGTACACGGAGATTTATTGGCAACTGCGCGTGATGATGCAGGCCTTATTCTGAACCGAGACCCACAACTTCAATCACCACGCGGCCAAGCTTTGCGCAATTTGCTTTATGTGTTTGAGCGTGAAGAAGCCATCAAGCTTTTGGCTTCGGGCTAACCCGTTTTGCGGTTTTAATTTCCACTTCTAATGGCAATGGCTTTTCAGGGAAAATCAGCCCCATGGAAATTACCATTTTCAAACCATCTTCGACCGCCATATCAAGAATTTTAACGTCTGCTTGATCGACAAAAAATACAAAGCCAGATGTAGGGTTGGGCGTTGTTGAAACATAAACCGCATACATTTTCCGCCCCCGTTCTAAACCAATATGCGCGCCATCAACCTCGCGTGAAATAAATGCCAAACTCCATGTGCCCTTGCGCGGCCATTCCACCATGCATACTTGTTTGAACGATGTGCCCTGCCCTGAAAACAGCGTTTCGAAAATCTGTTTAGAGCCTTTGTAAAGCCCACTCACCACAGGCGTGCGATTGAGCAATTTATCCCACAGCCCAAAAACGGTTCGCCCGACAAGATTGGCGGCCAATGCGCCAACCAAGGTGATTGCGGCTAAAGCAAAAATCAGTCCGAATCCCGGAATTTTAAATGGCAAATAGGTGTCTGGAGTATAGGCAGCAGGTATCCAAGGCTTCACCAGATTATCGAACTTGTCGACCACCCAAAGTGTTGCCCAAATGGTGATGGCGGCAGGTGCCGTTATCACCAATCCCGTAAAAAAATAACGCCGCAACCGTGGAAAACTAACCCCGCTAATAACAGGGGCAACAACGGGTTTGGGTGTTTCATCGCTCATGCTATAGATTTGACATTGCAATCAAAAAATAGCAAGGCACGAACACAATGAAGCTAATCCCAACACTGATCTTCGTTTCATATGCTGCTGTAATATCAAACAATTCTGCCTTCGCGGAATGTATTTTTTCAACCAGCAGGGTTTGGGCCAAAGGCATCACCATCACGGCCACCACTTCTGGCAAAACTTGCGCAGCGGGTGAAGTTGAATTGCAAATCGCCAAGGCGGCTGAAAAACCGCAATACGATATTGCTTACAAAATGCAAGATTTGCTGACGTTTCAAGACGCTAAAAAAGATGATGCAATAAAACAAAGCTTGGCGGATTGGATTGCTGAAATGCCCAATTTTAAAACGGCTGAAAAGCTGCCGGCTTGGCCAGCATCACTCGCCAACTCGGGTGATTTGCGTCTGCCAAAAGACGCTGAATTTGCCTTCACACCCGCGGCAAAAATCACCCGCAACACCTATGAAGCTTTGCGCAAAGCCAAGGCTCCCTATTTTTGTTTTGTGGCGGGAATGGAACACCAGCATTGCATGGGCCTCTCTCGGGCTGGCAAGGTGATCGAAATCGGCGACCAAGCGTTTCCCGGTTAATTTTTCGGGTCGTCAGGGTTTTGCTCGTTCCAAACCCTGGCGCGAGCCTCAGCCTCAAGCCGCACCTCTTCCGTGGCACCAGCTTTCATCACATTCATGTTGTCTAAAATCAATGGGTTTTCGTCGGCATTTGCAGCCTGTGCCGCAATAATATACCAGGTCAGCGCTCGCGTATCATCGCGCGCCACCACCCCGCCTTTTGAATAGAGATCGCCCAAATAAGCAGCTGCTTCGGGGCTGTGTTTACGCGCCGCCGCGTTCAACCACTTTAATCCTTGCTGTGGATTTTTGCGCATGCCTTCGCCAACAATGGTCATCACACCCAGAGAATAGAGCGCATGTGGATGGGCATAATTTGTGGCCATTTGCATATAAGTGCGGGCTGCTGCCTGCGGATTGGCCTTTAATTTTGCCGCGGCAATTCCTGTGCGTTGATAGTCAGCCACACGCAACTGCGCGTCGATCATAATGCGCAAACGATTGGCGTCGTTTTCATCGGGGTTAAAATTATCTGCCACGCGCGAAAAATACGAATAGGCCACGGCTTGGTTGACAGGAACACCGCGCCCTAAACGATACATATGCCCCAAATACCAGTTGGCAACGATATTGCCATCATCGGAAGATTTCTGAAAATAATCCCGCGCGCGGTCATAGTCATGGTTGCTATAGGCACGCCGCGCGGTTTTCAAATCGTCTGTCCAAAACGGAGTGAGATCAAGATGCGGCAAATTGATATGTGGCGGAGCGGGCAAAAACGAAAAAAAGCCGGTGATCGGGTTGTCGCTGTCTTCTGCAAAGGCCGAGGGCGCAACACATAGGAATGACAAAGCCAGCGCGCATATGCAAAATGCCGCCCTGATCTTGTTAAAACCAATTTTCATGTTCACGTCTTCTAATATCCCGAACGCCAAAACTAACGACAAACCCGTTAAAAATTTGCACCGTTGCCAAAATGGATATTTCCAAATTGCGGCAGATCAAAGCTAAACAAACGGCACAAGTGGGCCTGCGTTGAATTTCGAACGGCTGTTGCAAGCGTGCAACAGGTCGTGGCAAGAGAGACAAATGCAAAGCCCACCATTCGATTCCGCCGCAACCCAGCAAGCCCCCGAAGCTTTGCGTTTTGAATATGTGCCAAGGCCAGGCCTGTTCAAAATCACCTTGATCAACCTGGTGCTGAACATCCTAACCCTTTCCATTTATCGCTTTTGGGGCAAAACCAATGTGCGCAAACACATTTGGAGCTGTATTCACATCAACGGCGAACCGTTGGAATATACCGGAACGGCCATGGAATTGTTCAAAGGCTTTCTCTTCGTGTTTGGCCTTTTTATAATGCCATTGGTTATCATCAACGCGCTGTTAAAACTCAATTACGGCAATCAAAGCCCAATCGTGTTTGCCACAAACTCACTTTTCGGCCTGTTTGTCTATGTGATGTATGGCTATGCCATCTATAAAGCCCGCAAATATCAACTCACGCGAACGTTGTGGCGCGGCATCAGGGGCAACCTTGTTGGTTCTGCCATGACGTATAGCATCACCTATTTTGGTGCGCTGTTGGCCAAGGGGGCAAGTTTGGGCTGGGCCACGCCGGTGATGAACACCGTGTTGCACGAGCAAATCACCAACGACATGCGTTTTGGTGATGCTGCCTTTAAATTTAAAGGCCGCGCTGGCCCGCTTTACCCTACCTATGCCTTGTGTTGGTTTTTGGTGGGCGTGCTATCGATTTTCTTTATCGCTTGGGGCGTCAGCCTGGTTGCCGGAAACTTTGAAGGGTTGTTCGAGAAAACTCCTAGTCAAAAGGAAACCTTGGGAATTCTCTATGGCCTCGCAATCATTGTTCTTGTTGTGGTCGTATATTTTTTGCTTTCGCCCGTTGTCTGGTCAATTTATATCGCCAAAGAGATGCGCACCTTTGCCAATTATACGCGCTTTGATGGCGCGCAATTTAAACTGAACGCAACGGCCGGAAGCATCATCTGGTTGACAATAGGTAATGTTCTAATCCTCGTTTTTACACTCACATTCGGTTGGCCGTTTGTTCAACAACGCACATTTCGCTATATGGCCCAAAGGCTGGAACTTGAAGGCGCCATTGATATTGACCGCATTCAACAATCACAAGCTGCCATTCCCACACGGGGCGAAGGCTTGGCTGATGCCTTTGACGTAAGCGCGTGGTGATTTGATGATCGAAACCCTCGCCACATATTTCGACGGCCAATCAGCGCGCAACCGAACTGTTCATCTGCGTGATGATGGTGATGCTTTAAGTTTTTCTGGCCCAGAAACACCCAAAACGATATGGAATATTCGAGGCCTTCATCCCATTGATGCGCCCACCAAAGGCCAGCCTTACCGCCTAACCCATGATGCAAAACCGGGTGCACGACTCATCATCACCGATGAAGCCTTCATCCAAAATCTCATCAGCCATTCCAACCATTTGCGCGGCGGCTATTCCATGCGCGATATAGCCAACATCTTTGGGTGGACAGTTGGCGGCTTAGGCGTTTGTGCCGCATTAACATATCTGGCCATGTGGATTTTGCCAGATCGTGTTGCCCACGTGCTGCCCCAAAGCTGGCGAGAAAAAACCGGCACAGAAATGGAAACAACGCTTTCAGGCGGCGCAAAGCGCTGCCAAACACCAGCCGGTGAACATGCTTTGGGCACTATTGTTGCTGCCTTGGCTGAAGGCACGCCAAGCCTGCCTGCGGTTTCCATTCACGTTTATGATATGCCCCTTGTCAACGCCTTTGCCGTTAGCGGTGGTAAAATCATCGTCACCCGTGGGCTGTTGGATAAAGCTGAAACAGCTGAAGAATTCACTGGCGTTTTGGCCCATGAAATGGGCCATGTTTGGCATTTCCACCCTGAAGCACAGATTGTGCGCTTGGGCGGAATGGAAGTTTTAAGCAGCATTTTTACGGGCACAAACGGCGGAAACGCCACCACAAACGTTGCTATGTTAGCCACGGTTTTGCGAAGCTCACGCGCCGCCGAGGCAGAGGCTGATCAATTTGCCAACGAGGCTTTGATCAATGCAAAAATTGATCCGAAAGGCCTTCGTTCATTCTTCGAAAAAATCATGAAGATGGAAAAAGACCAAGGCAGCAATGGCGCAATGTTGGGTGAAATTGGTTCGATCTTCTCCACCCATCCGGGCACAGAAGACCGTATCAAAAACATTCAACTTTTGCCGTCAGGCGTTGTGGCAAAACCTGTGCTAACCGATCAAGAATGGCAAGCGCTGAAAAAAATGTGCGGCTGATAAGACGATCAGCCCTTCACCAGTTTCGGCTTCTCGCTATACATTTGCGGGAACATGCGACTTAAGTTTTGCACCTTCGGAATATCATTATAAGCGATGTAAGATTCCTTGGGGTGAAGCGTCAGATAATCTTGATGATAATCTTCAGCTGCATAGAACTTTTTCTCAGGCTCAATGGATGTCACGATGGCCGCATTGAAAATTTTGGCTTTTCCCAACTGATCAATATAGGCTTTGGCCACTTGGGCTTGGGCATCATTTTCAGGAAATATTGCAGACCGATATTGCGTGCCACTGTCTGGACCCTGATAATTCAGTTGCGTTGGATCATGCACCACTGAAAAATAAATCTGCAATAGCGTGGCATAATTGACCACCTGTGGGTCAAACGTAATTTCAACTGCTTCCGCATGACCAGTATCACCACCGCTTACAGTGTCATAATTAGCAGTGTCTGCCTTGCCGCCAGCATAACCAGAAACAGCATTTTGAACGCCTTTCACATGTTGAAAAACGCCCTGCACGCCCCAAAAGCAACCACCAGCAAGAACAACCTTTTCCATGCCCGCGCTTGAAACTTTTTCCATCATCATGGCGGCTGGAACCGCCACGGCATCTTCAGCACATGCCGCTTGCGCCATAAAACCAGCGGCCAAGGACGATGCAAAAAACAATGCGGCATTGCGTGATAATTTAAATTTCAACATGGTTCGCTCCTGTGTGTCAAAGTAAAATGCACTTCATTGAAGCGAAAGTACAATCACACCCGATCAAGAATGAGTGAACGATGCGAAGCTATTCCACTGTAACACTTTTGGCCAGGTTGCGCGGTTGATCCACATCGGTGCCCATAATCACAGCAGTGTGATAGGCCAAAAGCTGCACAGGGATTGCATACATAAGTGGGCTGATGAATGCATGCGCCACAGGCACATGAATATGACGAAAGGTCTTATGCGAATTTTGCTTGTGGCTTTGGTCATCGGTAATCAAAACAATCTTGCCGCCGCGGGCCGCAACTTCTTCCATGTTTGAAATGGTTTTTTCATAAAGCTCATCGCGTGGCGCAATCACAATCACTGGAACATGTTCATCCACCAACGCGATTGGCCCGTGTTTTAATTCACCCGCAGCATAACCTTCGGCGTGAATATATGAAATTTCTTTCAGCTTCAAAGCACCTTCCAAAGCCAATGGATAATTGATGCCACGGCCAAGGAACAACACATCACGAGCCTTAGCAATTTCCACGGCAACTTTGGCAATGTTTTTCTCTTCCTTCAACACTTCCGTCATATGGCGCGGCGCTTCAATCAGCGCATTCACATATTCATGTTCCTGCGCCATTGACAGCGTGCCGCGAATTTTGCCCGCCAACAATGCAAAGCAAGCCAAGACAGTCAGTTGGCATGTGAAAGCTTTGGTTGACGCCACACAAATTTCAGGCCCTGCAAAAGTGCGCAACACAATTTCAGATTCACGCGCAATGGTAGATTCAGGAACGTTCACTACGGAAACAATATGCTGGCCTTGTGATTTTGAATAGCGCAAAGCGGCCAGCGTATCTGCGGTTTCGCCAGATTGTGAAATTAAAATGGCCAATCCATTTTTGCTCATCGGCGCTTCACGATATCGGAATTCAGATGCCACATCGACGTCCACCGGCAGGCGAGCCACTTTCTCAAACCAATATTTAGCGGCAAGACCAACATAAGCCGATGTGCCGCAAGCTGTGATGGTGATGCGATCGAGCTTGGTAAAATCAAACGAAAGGTTTGTCGGCACTTTCACAGTTTTGGTAGCAAAATCAATATATTCAGCCAGCGTATGGCCAACCACTTCGGGCTGTTCAGCAATTTCTTTGGCCATGAAATGGCGATGGTTTCCCTTATCCACCATCATCGCCGAAGCTTGGCTAAAATTCATCGGCCGCGTTATGGGCTGATTCTCAGCGTTATAGATTTGAAATGAATTGCGCGTCATCTCAACCCAATCACCATCTTCCAAATAGGTGATGCGATTGGTGAAGGGTGAAAGTGCAATCGCGTCAGAGCCCAAGAACATTTGCCCATCACCATGGCCAACAGCCAAGGGCGGGCCATTGCGTGCGCCAATCAGCAAATCATGTTCAGACTTAAACATAATGGCCAAAGCAAAAGCTCCATGCAGCCTAGCCAAAACTTTGCGCACCGCGTCTTGCGGGCCAGCGCCACCCTTGCGCGCTTGTTCTAAAAGATGCGCCACGACTTCAGTGTCTGTTTGCGAAACAAATTTATATCCACCCGCAATCAGCTCTTCTTTCAATTCTGCAAAGTTTTCAATAATGCCATTATGAACAATCACCACATCGCCCGAAATATGCGGGTGGGCATTGGTTTCATTGGGTACGCCATGGGTGGCCCAGCGTGTGTGGCCAATGCCGCTGGTGCCCATCAAAGGGCTTTCACGCAAACGATCTTCCAAATTGCGAAGCTTGCCGGGTGCGCGTCTGCGCTCAATCACGCCATTCTCGATTGTGGCAACGCCCGCTGAGTCATAGCCGCGATATTCCAAACGGCGCAGCGCTTCAACAAGATCAAGCGCAACGGGTTTAGTTCCAAGAATGCCAACAATGCCACACATGTTAAACTCCTAAGTTTTTTTCTTGGCGGCTTTTGCCGCTTGTTTCATTGCACGATAGCGCTTGGCCCAACCTACTTTGACAACGGCTGGAACCCGCGTCAGGGCTAAAGCATCAGCAGGCACATCGGCGGTGATAACGCTGGAAGCCGCAATGTTTGCCCCTGCCCCAATTTTCACCGGTGCCACCAAAGATGTGTTGGAACCTACAAAAACATTTTCGCCAATATCTGTCAGGTGTTTGTCATAGCCATCATAATTACAGGTAATTGTACCAGCACCGATGTTGCTGCCTGCGCCCACAATGGCGTCGCCAATATAGGTTAAATGATTGGCCTTAGCCCCTTTGCCAATTTTGGCTTTTTTGATTTCAACAAAATTGCCGATATGCGCATTTTCACCAATTTCAGCGCCGGGCCGCAGACGCGCAAAAGGCCCAATGCGTGCGCCGTTTGCAATAGTGGCGCCTTCGATATGAGAGAATGCAAAAATCTCAACATTATCGCCAACTACAACCTGTGGGCCAAACACAACATTGGGTTCGATGATCACATCTTTGCCAAGCTTTGTATCAGCAGAAAAATAAACCGTCTCAGGGTCAATCAGCGTTGCGCCATTTTCCATCGCAAGGCGGCGGGCCTCTTGCTGAAACACATGCTCTAAAACTGCAAGCTGGATGCGATCATTCACCCCCGCCACTTCATTTTCCTTGCACATGGCCAAAGCCACGGTGGTTTTGGCTGCAACAGCCAGCTTTACAAGATCAGTCAGGTAATATTCGCCCTTGGAATTTTCCTTCGAAAGTTTCGGAATAATTTGCCACAGCAGCGCATTATCAATTGCCACAATGCCTGAATTGCAAAGTTTGATGGTTTTCTCTTGCGCGTTGGTTTCACGCTCTTCGCGAATATCAATTATGCCGTTGGCATCGCCAATCAAACGGCCATAGCCAAAAGGGCTCTGCGTCTCAAAACCCAAAACCGCCATTTTGTGCTGGCCATCAAGCTTAGCCATAAGCCCGCACAAGGTTTCAGGCTGGATCAATGGCACATCACCATAAAGCACCAGAACCGTGCCCTCAAAACCAATCAAAGCCTGCTTTGCCATTTGCACGGCATGGCCTGTGCCCAAGCGGTCATTTTGCTCAGCAAAAACACAATCAGAAAAAACGTTACGGGCTTCCTGCTGCACAGCCGCCATGCCCGGCCCATGGATAATCACAGCCTTAACAGCGTTCAGCGCCTTGGCCGCATGCAACGCATGGCCCACCATGCTGCGCCCGGCAATTTTATGCAAAACTTTTGGCAGAGCAGACTTCATCCTCGTGCCCATACCTGCAGCCAAAACCACAATCGCCAAATTTGTCATTACAACCCCAAGAATCGTCCCAATTGGAAGTTTAACCGAACAATCGTGTCCACTGCGTTAGGATTGTGGCGGATTTGGCATCACAGTTAATCAGTTCTAAATGCGACAAATCCGTGCTTGACCGATGAGAAAGCCACAACTATGTATCGGGCGCTTTCGCAGATTCAGTTGTTCTGTGATGTGGGGGCCCATAGCTCAGCGGTAGAGCATCTGACTTTTAATCAGAGGGTCGTGGGTTCGAATCCCGCTGGGCTCACCAATACAATCAAAGACTTAAGGGATCGGCTTTTTATTTCTGTTCGGCCCAACAACCACCTACCAACCACGCCAAATAGTAAGCGATAGTAGGTGTTGTTTTGAGCCGGAAGCGGTGAACTTTGCTCC